>JAPHSB010000053.1 GCA_026193295.1 Lysobacterales bacterium | reverse complement strand
GTGGTCTCTTCAGGACACGCTCAAGCCGTCCATGGGCGCTCGGTAACTTGTTCCCGACAAGTTACGGTCCTGAAGAGACCCACCCGGCCGCGCCCGGTTCGGAGCACTAACGCCCACAATGCGGCCCAAGCTGAGCCTACAGGATGATGTGGTGGATTGATTCCGGATGTCGGCACCCTCAAATTTGGGTTATCCACGGGCGTCATGTAGCTCGCCTGTTACCCGTAATGAGGGCATTTTGATGAGAATGGACAAACTGACCAGCAAGTTCCAGTTGGCCCTGGCGGATGCGCAGAGCCTGGCAGCCGGGCGGGACAACCAGTTGATCGAGCCGGAACACGTGATGGTCGCGTTGCTCGACCAGGACGGCGGCGCCAGCAGGCACCTGCTGACCCATGCGGGCGTGCGCGTAAACCAGTTGCGCTCGCAGCTCGGTGAGCGGCTCGACAGCCTGCCGAGGGTCAGCGGTGCCGAAGGTGAGATCGGCTTCTCCAACGACAGTGTCAAGATCCTGAACCTGACGGACAAGCTGGCGCAGACCCGCGGCGACCAGTACATCGCCAGCGAGCTGTTCATCCTGGCGGCGCTGGACGTCAAGTGTGCCCTGGCCGACATCCTGAAGCAGGCCGGCGCCAACCGCGAAGCGATCGAAAAAGCCGTCGACGAGATGCGCGGTGGCGAACAGGTGGTCGACCCGAATGCCGAGGAAAACCGCCAGGCGCTGGAAAAATATACCATCGATCTGACCGAGCGGGCCGAGCAGAGCAAGCTCGACCCCGTCATCGGCCGCGACGAGGAGATCCGGCGCTGCATCCAGGTGCTGCAGCGCCGCACCAAAAACAACCCGGTGCTGATCGGCGAACCGGGCGTGGGCAAAACTGCCATCGTCGAGGGCCTGGCCCAGCGCATCATCAATGACGAGGTACCGGAGGGTATTCGCGGCAAGCGCGTGCTCAGCCTGGACCTGGGCTCGTTGCTGGCCGGCGCCAAGTACCGCGGCGAATTCGAAGAGCGGCTCAAGGCCCTGCTGAGCGACCTGGCCAAGCAGGAGGGCAACATCATCCTGTTCATCGATGAGCTGCACACCATGGTCGGCGCCGGCAAGGCCGAGGGCGCGATGGATGCGGGCAACATGCTCAAGCCGGCACTGGCCCGCGGCGAGCTGCATTGCATAGGCGCGACCACGCTGGATGAGTATCGCCAGTACGTCGAGAAAGATGCGGCGCTGGAGCGGCGTTTCCAGAAGGTCTACGTCGGCGAGCCCAGCGTGGAGGACACGATCGCCATCCTTCGCGGTCTGCAGGAGCGCTACGAAGTGCATCATGGCGTCGACATCACGGACCCGGCCCTGGTTGCCGCGGCGACGCTGTCGCACCGCTACATCAGCGACCGGCAGCTGCCGGACAAGGCCATCGACCTGATGGACGAGGCAGCTTCGCGCATCCGCATGGAGATTGATTCCAAGCCGGAAGCGCTCGATCGCCTGGAGCGGCAGCTGATCCAGCAGAAAATCCAGCGCGAGGCGCTGAAAAAAGAGACCGACGAGGCCTCGGTGAAGCGGTTGGAAGATCTCGAGCAGAAAATCGAAGAGATGGAACGCGAATTCTCCGATCTCGATGAAATCTGGAAGAGCGAAAAGGCTGCCGTGCAGGGCACCACGCACGTCAAAGAGGAGTTGGAGCGGGCCCGGGCCGAGCTGGACACCGCGCGCCGTGCACAGGACCTGGCGCGCATGTCCGAATTGCAGTACGGCAAGATTCCGGAGTTGGAGAAACAGCTGCAAGACGCCGAAAAAGGCGAGCAGGGCGAATTCCAGTTGCTGCGCAACCGGGTGACCGAGGATGAAATCGCCGAGGTTGTTTCGCGCTGGACCGGCATTCCGGTATCGCGGATGCTGGAGGGCGAACGTGACAAGCTGCTGCGCATGGAAGAATCGCTGCACAGTCGGGTCATCGGTCAGGACGAGGCCGTCAATGCCGTGTCGGACGCCATTCGCCGCTCACGGGCCGGCCTGTCCGACCCGAACCGGCCGATCGGCTCCTTCCTGTTCATGGGCCCCACCGGCGTCGGCAAGACCGAGCTGTGCAAGGCGCTGGCCGAGTTCATGTTCGACACCGAGGAGGCCATGGTCCGGATCGACATGTCCGAATACATGGAGAAGCACTCCGTGGCCCGGCTGATCGGCGCCCCGCCGGGTTACGTCGGTTACGAGGAGGGTGGTCACCTGACCGAGGCGGTGCGCCGCCGGCCCTACTCGGTGATCCTGATGGACGAGATCGAGAAGGCGCACCCGGACGTATTCAACATCCTGCTGCAGGTTCTGGACGACGGCCGCCTCACCGATGGCCACGGCCGCACGGTCGACTTCCGCAACACGGTCGTCGTGATGACGTCCAACCTGGGTTCACAGCGCATCCAGGCACTGGCCGGCGAGGGCTACGACGCGATGAAGGTCGCGGTGATGGAGGTGGTCGGCCAACAATTCCGGCCGGAATTCATCAACCGCGTCGACGAGATGGTGGTGTTCCACCCGCTGGAGCAGGAGCAGATCCGCCAGATCGCCGAAATCCAGCTCGAACACTTGCGCAAACGCTTGGAAAGTCACGGCTTTGGGTTGATGGTGTCAGACGCTGCGCTCGACCTGCTGGCCGAAGCCGGCTTCGACCCGGTCTACGGCGCGCGGCCGCTGAAGCGTGCGATCCAGCAACAGATCGAGAACCCGCTGGCGCAGAGAATCCTGTCGGGTGACTTCGCCAGCGGCGACACCATCCAGGTCGACATCGAGGACGGTCGCTTCGTGTTCACGTAGGAGCGGCTTCAGCCGCGATTGGATGCCCTGCCGGGGACGGTGTGGGCACGCCCGAGCGATAGCGGCCGCAGTAGCTCCCGTTTCAACGCGACGGCAGTACCTGCCGGCTGCGTGGATCGCCCAGCGGCGCCAGGAACCCCCCGAAGATCTCGTTGCTGAGCGCCACCGACTGGCCGATCAGGCGGTGGGTCTGCGCGCGGATTTCCTCGGCGTCCTCCCCCCGGCCACGCTCTTCCAAATCCGCCCTGTATTCCGGGTAATTCAGCCAGCGATTGATCAGGCGCTCGTCCAGTTCGAGGTGGAACTGCAAGCCATAGGCGTGGTGGCCGTAGCGGAAGGCCTGGTTCTCGCAGGTCTCCGATCGTGCGAGGTGGATCGCATCTTTAGGTAAGTCGAACGTGTAACCGTGCCATTGAAAAACCGGGTGCGGTTCGGGCAGCGCGCAAAACAAAGGGTCGGCCGCCGACTGATGGGTTGGTTCGAGCTCGTACCAACCGATCTCCCAGCGGTCCATGGCGCGCACTCCACCACCCAGCGTGTAGGCGAGCAGTTGCGCGCCGAGGCAGATGCCCAGCACTGGCATGTCGCGGCCGAGGGCCTGTTCGATGCACTGCATTTCGACGTTCAGGTGCGGATACAGCCCGCCCTGGTCCGGCATCTGCGGGCCGCCCAGCACGATCAGCGCGTCGTAGCGGCCGACATCGGGCTTTGCGTCCGGGTCGCGGTGGAAGTTGACATAACGGATGCGATGCCCGCGGTTGCGCAGCATCGGGTCCAGCGTGCCCAGCGGTTCCGCCGGCACGTGTTGGAACACGAGGACTTTCGCCATCAGCCAGCCGGCCGCACCTGTCCGTTGCCGCGCACCACCCACTTGTAACTGGTCAGTTCGGGCAGGGCCATCGGCCCCCGGGCGTGCAATTTCTGAGTGCTGATGCCAATTTCGGCGCCCATGCCGAACTGGCCGCCGTCGGTGAAGGCGGTGGAGGTGTTGGCGTAAACCGCGGCCGCGTCGACCTCGTCGAGAAAGCGGTCGATAACGGCCTGGTCCTCGGCCACGATGGCCTCCGAGTGGCGGGAACTGAAGCGATCGATGTGATCGAGCGCCTCGTCGAGGCCCGCGACGGTCTTGATCGACATGCGCAGGGAGAGAAATTCCTGCCCGAAATGCTCCTCACGGGCGTGTCTCAGTGGGCCGGGGTAATGGCCGTCGAGGGCGGCGAACGCTTCCGCGTCGGCGAACACTTCGACGCCGTGGGTCGCGCCCATTTCCCGTATCAGGGCCGGCAGTTCCGGCAGCAGTTCGCGGTGGATGATCAGCGTGTCCAGCGCGTTGCAGACGCTGACCCGCCGGGTTTTGGCGTTGGTGATGATGGCGCGTGCCTTGTCGGGGTCCGCACTGGCGTCGACGTAGGTGTGCACGATTCCCGCGCCAGTCTCGATCACCGGGATGCGGGCGTTGTCGCGGACAAAGTCGATCAGGCCTTTCGAACCGCGGGGAATCGCCAGGTCGATGAAACCCACGGCCTGCAGAATCTTCGGCAGCCACTCCCGTTCGGGCGGCGCCAGGAACACGGCGCCGGGGTCGACGCCATGCTGTTCCAGCACGTCGTGCATCATTTGCACCACGACCCGGTTGGTGTCATGGGCGTCGCTGCTGCCTTTCAGCACGCAGGCGTTGCGGGTTTTGAGGCACAGCGCGAAAACGTCGAAGGTGACATTGGGCCGCGATTCGAAGATCACCGCGATCACCCCCATCGGCACCCGCAGCTTGCTGAGTTCCAGCCCGTTGGCCAGGGTGCGCCGCTCGAGCACATCGCCCACCGGAGAGGGCAGGGCGGCCACCTGGCGGAGGTCGTCGCAGATAGCCTGCAGGCGCTTGCGGTCGAGCAGCAGGCGGTCGTACTTCGGATCCTCTTCCGGCATGCGCGACAGGTCCTTGCGGTTCGCCGCCAGGATCGTGTCGCAGGATGTCATGGCCTGGTCAGCCAGGTCATTGAGAACGGACCGGATTACCCGGTCTTCGCACCGAGCCAGTTCGCGGGCCGCGCGGCGCGCCGCGGCCAGGCCCAGTTCCAGGTATGTTTGCTTGTCTTCCATTTCGGGTCGAGTGAGTGGTCGCCGGTCAGTGCACGAGATACAGGTAATCGTAATGAACCAGCGGCTTTTGTCCACGTTTTCCCATTAGCTGCCTGACTTCCCCGTGGTCGTAACGCGCCCTGCCGCAACCGAGCACCTTGCCCGCCGCGTTGCGGATCTGGATCACGTCGCCGCTGCTGAACCGGCCTTCGACCGCTTCGATCCCGACCGGCAGCAGGCTCGCCAGATGCGATCGGTCGAGCAGCGCTGCCTCGGCCCCGGCATTGACCGTAACCCAACCCGTCGCGTGGCTGTCCGCGCTCGCCAGCCAGCGCTTGGCAGATGAGGCTTCTCCCTGGGCGGGGAAACGGGTCCCGGTCGACTGCGCACTGACGACCTTGACCAGCACGTCCGGGTCCGAGCCGTCGGCAATCACCACCTCGGTGCCTAGCTTCGCGGTCTTGAGGGCGATCGCCAGTTTACTGTGCATGCCGCCGCGGCCCAGCGCCGAGGTGCCGCGCTGCACGATGTCCTCGACCTGGTGAACGGCCTCGTCCCAGGTCTCGATGCACTGCGTAGCCGGGTCATCTGGATCCCCGTCGAACACGCCTGGCACCGTGCTCAACAGGACCAGCAGGTCGGCGTTAACCATGCCGGCGAGCAGTCCGGCCAATTCGTCGTTGTCGGTGAACATCAACTCGGTGATGGCAACCACGTCGTTTTCGTTGACGATCGGCACGATGCCGGCCGTCAGCAAGGCTTCGATGCAGCCGCGCATGTTCAGGTAATGGCGGCGGGTTTGAAAGTCGCTTTTGCTGGTCAGGACCTGCGCGACCGTGAGTCCCTGTTGCTCGAACAGCGCACGGTAAGACTCCATCAGCCGGACCTGGCCCGTGGCGGCCAGCACCTGCTTGCGCGCAACCGGATCGGCGATCCGGTCGAGCCGGCTGCCGGCCACGCCGCTACCGGCGGCGACCGCGCCGGAGGAGACCAGCAACAACTGGTGACCCTGTTCCGCCAACCCGCCGACCTGGCCGGCCAGGCTGGACATCACCTCGCGGTTCAGCGCGCCAGCGGCGTCGCACAGCACCTGGCTGCCTATCTTGACGACGACGCGTTGCTTCATTGGGCCAATCGACACTAAAGCCCCAGGACGTCACTACCCTGCTCGAACACGATGTCGACCGGGATGGCTGCCGCGGCCAGCCGGTCGAGGTCCGCCTGCAGCGCGGGGCTGACGTTCCCCATCTCCGCCACGAAGGCGTCGACGGCGGCATAGTCGCCGTCGCCCTGCAGCGTCAGCAGGCGGGCACTCAGGGCCTGCACCGCCTGTTCGAATTCGGCCCGGTTCACGCGATAGGTGCCGGTGGTTTCGTCGCGGCTGAAAGCGCCTGCCTGCTCGAAGAAATTGAAGCGGATCATATTGGCGCGGCCATGGGCGCTGCTGGCGCCGAAGCGGATAGAGCGGAAAATTCCCGCCAGGAAGGTGACGTAATCGTCCATGGCTTCGCCGTCGGTGATTTCGCCGTTCTCGCGCAGTTTCTGCACCATATAGAGACCCAGCACGTCGGCCTTGCCTTCCTCCAGCGCCGAAGCGTGCTCTTTCATCGCCTGCCGGACGGTGCTCTTGCCGTCCAGCGTGTTTTTGATGCCAAGGCCATGCGCCACTTCGTGGAACATCGTGTTGCCGAAGAAGGATTCGAAGGTGATGTGCGCGCGCTGGTCCTCGGCGATCAGTACATCGGCCAGCGGCACCAGGATCTGGTTGTACTTGGCCAGCATGGCGTTTTTCAGTTGCAGGCGGCGGGTGCCCTTGGCCAGCTGAACCTGCTCGTCGTTGGGCAGATTGATGGCGATGGTCTTGGAGCCGGCGTTGCAGTGACCGGCGTAATAGACCACGTCATACGCATTCAGGTCGGCGTCCGAGCCCGGGGTCTCCTGCTTGTAGGCATCGGGTACCGGCAGGCCCTGCTGCAGTTCAGGCAGGTACTGCGCGAACCGGGCCAATCGCTCGCTCCACTCCAGGTCCTTGATGAGCACGTAGGCTTCATAGCTGGCGCGGTAGCCGAACAACTGGTCCTCATAGGTTTCGATCGGCCCGATGACCAGTTCGATGGGATTGGACTTCATGTCCATCCAGGCCATGTCCGAGGGCTGGAAATCATCGGTCTGCAGGGCATCGGCTCGCATCCGCAGGTAGTTTGCAAACTCTGCATTGCTGGCCAGCTCGGCGGCCTCACGCAAGAGTTGGGCTGCAGCCGCCAGTTGCGGTGCGAAAGCCTCGCTGTAGGGCTGCAGCAGCAGGCGCCCCGCGTCATCGCGGCGCACCAGCGTGTAGAGCCCATCCTTGCCTTCCTGCTGCCAGGCGTCGAACTCTTCCTTACTCATGTCCGCCGGGTAGAACTGCGCCCCCAGCGGCTTCGGCCCATAACTCTCGATAAATGGCTGGTCCGCGGCAAGCCGGTCCCAGGGACCGTAGTTGATCTCGGCAAAACGGCGTTCACGGGGGTCGTCGATGGTGGCGAGGAACGAGTCCTTGTCACCCACGGCCTGCAGCCAGTACAGACCATCCATGATTTGCGAGGCTTCGATAAGCAGCGGGATCATCTGCTTCTGTCGCTCGTCCAGGCGCGACAGGTCGGCGGTTAAACGGACGGTCGCATAAATGTCGAAGCGCGAAGGCGCCGCGGCTTGCTGCTCCGGCACACTGCTGGCGGGTTCGCTGGCCTGCTGTTCGGCCGGAGCGGGCGGTTCGGCCGGCTTGCACGCGGCCAGCAAAAGCACGGCGGTAAACGCGAAAAGGCTGTTGAATCTCATGGATGATCTCCCGGAAATCTGACTATCTCAAACTCCCAATGATATCAGAGGTGAATTGGGCACAGCCGCGAAAATGACCGTGGAAAAAAGGGATCATTGTCCCCATTTATCTGGTCTTACCTTATACTTGAGCGGTTTTGACAGGTGTAGTGCCATGCCCATTTACGAATACCGATGCAGTGCCTGCGGCCACGAACTGGAGAAAATCCAGCGCATGAGCGACGAGCCCCTGACCGACTGTCCCGATTGCGGCGCGGCCGAGCTTCGCCGCCTGGTCTCTGCCCCCGGCTTTCGCCTCAAGGGTGGTGGCTGGTACGAAACCGATTTCAAGAAGGACGGCAAGCGGAATCTGCATGATTCCCACTCCCCCGGCAGCACTTCGACCGGCGGGGCTGGCGAATCCAAGGACACCGCCAAGCCGGCGGAATCAAAAAAGACGGCCAGCAAGAACACAGACCCCAAGCCGAGCGCGGCCTGATCCGCCGCGCCAACAGGCGCCCAACGACCGAAACCCGAAACCCGTAACCCAGGAATAGCCTTCATGCGCACTCATCTTTGTGGACAAGTAACCGAACGACTCGCGGACCAGTCCGTGCAACTGTGCGGCTGGGTGGATCGCCGCCGGGACCTGGGCGGCCTGATTTTTATCGGCCTGCGCGACCATACGGGCATTGTGCAGGTGGTGGTCGAGCCGGACAGCCCTGTTTTCGGTGACGCGGAGGCGCTGCGCAACGAGTTTTGCGTACGTATCGGCGGCCAGGTGCGGATGCGGCCCGAGAGTCAGTGGAACGAGGCGATGGCGACCGGCAAGATAGAAGTCGTCGCTGACCGCGTGGAGTTGTTGAATGCGTCCGCCCCCATGCCTCTGATGATGACCGACGAAGACGGCGAGGAAGTAAGGCTCAAATACCGCTACCTGGACCTGCGCCGGCCGCGCATGCAGCGCAACATGCGCACCCGGGCGCGGATGTACCAGGCGATCCGCCACAGCCTCGACGGCAAGGGATTCACCGAGTTCGAGACGCCTATCCTGACCAAGGCCACACCGGAGGGCGCGCGCGACTACCTGGTTCCCAGCCGGGTGCACGCCGGGCAATATTACGCCCTGCCGCAGTCGCCCCAGTTGTTCAAGCAATTGCTGATGATGGCCGGCATGGACCGCTACTACCAGATTGCGCGCTGTTTCCGCGACGAGGACCTGCGCGCCGACCGGCAGCCCGAATTCACCCAGCTGGACATCGAGATGGCGTTCGTCGATGAGCCTGACATCCAGGCGCTGGCTGAAAGCATGATTCGCGAAGTGTTCAAGGACACGCTGGATGTGGATCTGCCCGATCCCTTCCCGCGGCTGAGCTGGCGCGAAGCCATGGATCGCTATGGCTCCGACAAGCCGGACCTGCGTATTCCGATGAGCCTCGCCACCGTGGACGAGCACGTGGCCCACGTCGAATTCAAGGTGTTCGCCGCTCCGGCCAATGACGACGGTTCCCGCGTCGCCGCCTTGCGGGTGCCTGGCGGCGCCACGCTGTCGCGCAAGCAGATCGACGAATATACGGATTATATTGGCCGCTACGGTGCCCGCGGCCTGGCCTGGATCAAGGTCAACGATGCGGCGGCGGGCCTGGAAGGGCTGCAGTCGCCTATCGCCAAGTTCCTCGACGAGAGAGCCTGGCAAGGCATCGCTGGCGCCACCGCTGTCGAAACCGGCGATCTGCTGTTTTTCGGCGCCGGTGAGTGGCTGACCGTCAGCACCTTCATGGGCGCCTTGCTGGTTCGCGTCGGCCAGGACCTGGGTTTGGTGCAGGAAGGCTGGGCGCCGCTGTGGGTTACCGGCTTCCCGATGTTCGAATGGGATGAGGAATCCGGCCGTCACATGGCCGTGCACCACCCGTTCACGGCGCCACTGGAAGCCGATCCGGAGTCCCTGATCGCAGATCCCGGCCATGCCCTGTCCAAGGGTTATGACATGGTATTGAACGGCGCCGAGATCGGCGGCGGCTCGATCCGTATTCACCGGCCGGAGATGCAGCAGGCGGTGTTCGGCCTGCTGGGCATCAGTCCGGAGGAAGCGCAGCTGAAGTTCGGATTCCTGTTGGAAGCCCTGCGGTACGGCTGCCCGCCCCACGGTGGCATCGCCTTCGGGCTCGACCGTATCGCTGCGCTGATGTCCGGCGAAGAATCGATCCGCGACGTGATCGCCTTCCCGAAGACGACGACCGCACAGTGCCTGCTGACATCCGCACCGTCCACGATACCTGACGCCCAGGTGGCGGAGTTGCATATTCGCAGCCTGGACGAAGAGTGATCCGACCGGGACTTTCAGCACTGCCCTTCGCAAGGAGTCTTGTTAGAATACAAAATTGAGCAAATCAAGCCGGCAAGGCCCCCGCCGGGGCCTGCGGCACCCATTTCCAGGAGAGACACTGTGATGGCATACAGAACCGCACTGAGCGTCATACTGTTGGCGATCTTCACCAGCCCGGTTGCGCTGGCCGAAAAACTTCCACTCGATACCTTCTTCAAGAACCCCCAATTCGCCGGCTTCCAGGTGTCACCCAATGGCAAGGAACTGGGCGCGCTGGCCAACGTTGGCGGGCGCATGAATGTCGTCGTCATGGACCTTGAAACCCGCAAGCCGCGCGTTGTCACCAACGTAACGTCGCAGGACGTGAGCGGGTTCATGTGGGCCAATAACGACCGGATCCTGTTCTTCATGGACAAGGACGGCAATGAGTCCTTTGGCATTTTCGCAGTGAATACGGACGGCAGCATGGCGCGCACGCTGGTGACGCCGCTGGACGTGGCGATCAAGAGCGGTGGCCGAGCCAAGGTTCGTATCGTTAGCGTAATCGACACGCTCGATGACGAGCCGGAGTGGGTGCTTGTCAGCAGTAACGAGCGGCGCGCCGCCTACCCCGAACTCTTCAGGATGAACATCATGAACGGCCGCACCAAGATCGTTCAGCGCAATCCCGGCGATGTGGTCGGATGGTTTACCGACTGGGACGGCAAGGTGATCGGCGCCGGTTTCCAGGACGGTCTCGAGGTGGGCTTCAAGATGCTGAAGGACGCCGAAAAAGATGAGTGGGAAACCATTACCCGCGTTCGTTTCGACGATCCCACTTTTTCTCCGGCGGGGATCAAGGGCGACGGCGAAAACGGCTGGGTTACCTCGAACGTCACGCCCGAAGGTGAGGCCCGCGACAAGGCGGCCCTTTACGAATACAACTTCAAGACCAAGACATTTGGCAAGCTCGTCTACGAGCATCCGGAGATCGATTGCTGTGGCCTGATCATGAATGAGAAAAAGCGTGACATGATCGGGGTCGCCTACATGGTTGGCCTGCCAGAGCGAGTCTATCTGGACGAGCGCTGGAAGAATGTCATGCTGGCCGTCGACCAGGCGCTTCCGGGTACCGTCAACACCATCACCAGTGTGGACGACGACGAGACGATCGGTGTGGTAGTGGCGCAGAACTCTCGACAGCCGGCCAAGTACTATTTGTTTGATTTCAAGAACAACACGCTGGAATGGCTGGCGGATTCGAGACCCTGGCTCGACCCGCAGCAGATGGCTGAAATGCAGCCCATCGAGTTCGAGTCACGCGACGGTATGAAGATGCACGGTTACCTGACCGTGCCCAACGGCACTGACGGCAGGAACCTGCCGCTGGTGGTCAATCCGCACGGCGGGCCCTGGGCCCGGGACGGCTGGGGCTACAACCCGGAAATCCAGTTCCTGGCGAATCGCGGTTATGCGGTGCTGCAGGTCAACTTCCGCGGCTCCGTCGGCTTCGGCATGAACCACCTCATGTCCAGCTGGAAGCAGTGGGGCCAGGCCATGCAGAATGACGTCACTGACGGTGTCAAGTGGGCCATCGACCAGGGCATTGCCAATGCTGATCGTGTCTGCATTTACGGTGGCAGTTACGGCGGTTACGCGGCCATGGCCGGCCTGACCTACACGCCCGAGCTCTACAAGTGCGGCATCAATTACGTGGGTGTGACAGACCTTCCGCTGTTGTTCAAGACAGCCCCCGATTCCTGGGCGGCCGGTGAGGAGCAGATGAAGATCATGGTTGGCGACCCGAAAACGGAAGAGGAGTTTCTCGAAGAGTGGTCACCAGTCAACCACGCCGACAAGATCACGGCGCCCGTATTCATGGCCTATGGCTTGCGGGATCCGCGCGTCAACATTCGGCATGCGCAGGTGATGGAGAATGCGATGGAGGATGCGGGCGTCAAGTACGAGTTGATGATCAAAAAGGACGAGGGTCATGGTTTCCGCAAGGAAGAAAACCGCTATGACTTCTATGGGAGAATGGAATCGTTCCTGGCGGAAAACCTGGGTCCACAGCAGGCTTCCAACGTCAATCCCTGATCCTGTCACACTGAGGATGGAAACAGTCGAGGGGCCGGCATTTGCCGGCCTCTTTTATGCATGTCGAGGTGCCTTGCGTTGAGAGCGGACCCATCCGGATCACAGCGTGAAGCGGCGCGCCGCCACGGCGTGCCGGCGGCTCTTGGCGCCTACATTCTCTGGGGCCTGGCGCCGATCTACTTCAAACTGATCCAGTCGGCCCCCGCACTGGAGATCATCGCCCACCGGATTCTGTGGTCGGTGCCGGTCCTGGCGGGCTTCCTCTTGCTGCGCGATGGCAGCGCATTCTGGCGGCGTATGCGTTTGCCGCCCCGCAAGGTGCTGATCCTGCTGCTGTCCGGTTCCCTGGTTGCTCTCAACTGGCTGATCTTTGTCTGGGCTGTGGTCAACGGACAGGTGCTGGCCACCAGCCTGGGCTACTTTACCGGGCCACTGGTCAACTTCCTGCTTGGCTTCCTGTTCCTGCACGAACGCATGACTCGTGTGCAGTTAATAGGCGTGCTGATCGCCGCCTCCGGCACCGTTTACCTCGGTTGGTACCTCGGTGTGCCGCCATGGATTTCTCTCAGCCTGGCGTTTTCCTTCGGAATTTACGGACTGGTGCGCAAGATGCTCGATGTCGGGCCCATGGTCGGCCTGCTGTGGGAGACGCTGTTGCTGTCTTTACCGGCGCTGGCTTTCGTGCTGTGGACGGCGCGCCACGGCAACCTCTACTTTGGCACGGCTGGAACGGGTCAGGATGTTCTGCTGGCATTGGCCGGGCTGGTCACGGTGCTGCCGCTGGTCTGGTTCAACGTTGCCGCACGGTCTTTGCGGTTGACGACGCTGGGTTTTTTCCAGTACATCGCCCCCTCGATGACCTTCCTGTTGTCGGTCTTCGTTTATGGAGAAACCTTCACCCAGGGTCACGCGGTGGCTTTCGGCTGCATCTGGTTCGCCCTGGCCATGATCTCGGTGGAGTCGTGGAAGCGATCACGCGCCATCGCGGCGGCCATAGCGTGAACGGTGGGCACGGCGCACCGGTTGTCATCCTGGTCCACGGATTGTGGTTCGGCGCCTGGTCGCTGGGGCTGCTGGCCCGGCGCCTGCGCAAGGCGGGTTTCGAGCCCCGCCGGTTTCGCTACCGTACGACCCGGAGCGGACTAGAGGGACATGCCAGGGCATTGCGGCAATTCATCGATTCCGGTAGCTATCCCGCCTTGCACATCGTGGCCCACAGCCTCGGCGGCCTGGTCACGCTCAAGATGCTGGCCGACGACGGTGACCTGCCACCGGGGCGGGTCGTGTTGCTCGGCAGCCCCTTGCAGGGCAGCGTCGTCGCACGAAAGGCTGCGACGCTGCCGGGTGGCAGCCGCCTGCTCGGCACCGTTCGATCGGAGTTGGCAGCCGGTTTTACGCGGCTGGCGAGCGGGCGTGACATCGGCATGATCGCCGGCGCACGGTCATTCGGACTGGGCCTGTTGCTGGGGGGTCTCGGCGAGCCGGGAGATGGTACCGTGGCCGTCATGGAAACACGCGCCGAGGGTATGCGGGAACATCGTGTCCTGCCCGTGACCCATACCGGGATGCTGTTCTCGAGCGCGGTGGTGCGGGAGGTTGTCTGCTTTCTGAGGAGGGGTAATTTCATTCCTTCTCCATGATAAAATAATCTGTTTAGGTAACCATCAGGGATTTCTCACCATGGCCGGACACAGCAAATGGGCCAATATCCAGCACCGCAAAGGCAAGGTCGACGCCAAGCGCGGCAAGATATTCACACGGATCAACCGCGAGTTGACGGTCGCCGCCCGCGAAGGCGGTGGCGACCCCGACGCCAACCCGCGCCTGCGACTGGCGGTCCAGAAGGCCAATGCGGCGAACATGCCGAAGGACACCATCGAGCGCACGATCAAGAAGGCGACCGGTGAACTCGAGGGAGTGACCTACGAGGAAATTCGCTACGAGGGCTACGCCCAGGGGGGCGTCGCGGTCATGGTCGACTGCCTGACGGACAACCGCAACCGCACCGTGGCCGAGGTGCGTCACGCTTTTTCCAAGCAAGGCGGCAACATGGGTACGGACGGCTCGGTAGCCTACCTGTTCACCAAGATGGGCATCCTCAATTTCGCGCCGGGCACGCCGGAGGAAGCGATCATGGACATCGCGCTGGAAGCCGGAGCCGATGACGTGGTGACCGAAGAGGACGGCTCCATCGAAGTGCACACCGCGCCCGAGGCTTTCGATGAAGTCGTGGCCGCCATGGAAGCGGGTGGCTTCGAGCCGGCGAACTCCGAGATCACGATGCGTGCGAGCACCGAGGTCGAACTGGATGTCGAAACAGGGCAAAAGGTGCTGAGGTTGCTGGACATACTCGAGGATCTCGACGATGCACAGGCGGTGTACTCCAACGCCGACATTCCCGACGAGGCCTATGAGGACTGAGATCACCAGCCCGGGTAGCGCCAGTGCCTGGAATCGACATGCAGTGAGCGGGACCTGATGCGCATCCTCGGCATCGATCCCGGCTCGCGCTTCACCGGTTTCGGTATCATCGATGTGCAGGGTGATAAGGCCACGCTGGTTCGCCACGGCGTCATCCGAACCGGAGCCGGCGAGTTTACCGAGCGCCTCGGAGTCATCTTTGCCGAACTCAGGGAACTGATCCAGGAGCACGCCCCGGCCGAGGTGGCCGTGGAAACCGTTTTCGTCAGCCACAATGCCGCGTCCGCCCTGAAGCTCGGTCAGGCGCGCGGCGCGGCGGTCTGTGCAGCCATCTCGATGGGTCTGCCGGTGGCCGAGTACTCACCTCGTTCGGTCAAGCAGGCCATCGTAGGCCGCGGCGGCGCCGACAAGGTGCAGGTCCAGCACATGGTCTCCGTGCTGCTGCAATTGCAGGAAACGCCGGCGGAGGACGCTGCAGACGCCCTGGCTGTGGCATTATGTCACCAGCATACGCAACAGACCGTCAACCGGATGCAGGCACTTCAAAAACCATGATCGCGCGTTTGGCAGGGACCCTCGTATCCAAGCAGCCCCCGCTGATGGTCATCGACGTCGCCGGCGTCGGTTACGAAGTGGAGGCGCCGCTGCCTGTTTTTTACGATTTGCCCGAAAACGGGCAGCCGGTGGTCATCCTGACGCACCTGTCGGTCAAGGAAGACAGCCACACCCTCTATGGCTTCGCCAGCGAGGCCGAACGCAGCCTGTTTCGTCAACTGCTCAAGATCAGCGGCATCGGCGCCAAGCTGGCGCTGACCATCCTGTCCGGCGCCAGCGGCGACGAGCTGGCGCGGTATGTCGTAGAGCGCGATGCCGCCGCCCTGACGCGGCTGCCGGGCATCGGCAAGAAGACCGCGGAGCGGATTATCATCGAGTTGCGTGACAAGCTCGACAACCTGCCGGCCGGCACTGCTCTCGGTGCGGGCGGCAAAGCGCCGGCTGGTACGCCGCTCGGCGAAGCGACCAATGCCTTGATCGCATTGGGCTACAAATCCCAGGAAGCCGGGCGCATGGCGCGGAGCGTAGCCCAGCCGGAAATGAGCGTCGAGGAGATCATCCGCCATGCCTTGCAGGCAACGGTGCAGAAATGAGTGAAGCCGAAGAACGGGTGATCTCCGCGCAGGACGCGGACGAGGATGTCGAACTCGAAGTCAGCCTGCGGCCCCGGACATTGGACGAGTACATCGGCCAGCCGGCCATGCGCGAGAAACTGTCGATTTTCCTGGAGGCCGCGAAGCGGCGCAACGAGGCGCTCGATCATGCCCTGATTTTCGGGCCGCCCGGCCTCGGCAAGACCACCCTGGCACACGTGATCGCCAACGAGCTGGGTGTGCGCCTGCGCCAGACCTCCGGCCCCGTGCTCGAACGGGCCGGTGACCTGGCGGCGCTGCTGACCAACCTGCAGACCGGCGACGTGCTGTTCGTCGACGAGATTCACCGCCTGTCACCCGTAGTCGAGGAGGTGCTGTACCCTGCACTCGAGGACTTCCAGATCGACATCATGATCGGCGAGGGGCCGGCGGCGCGCTCCATCAAGTTGGAATTGCCGCGCTTCACGCTGATCGGGGCGACCACGCGGGCCGGTTTGCTCACTTCGCCACTGCGCGATCGTTTCGGCATCGTCGAGCGCCTGGAGTTCTACAGCGCCGAGGAATTGACCCAGATCGTCACCCGCTCGGCACGTATTCTGCAGATCGGTATCGATAATGAAGGGGCAATGGAGATCGCCTGCCGCTCGCGGGGGACGCCCCGCGTGGCCAATCGCCTGCTGCGGCGCGTGCGGGACTATGCGGAGGTCAAGGGTGGCGGCTACATTGACCGGCCAATTGCGGCGCTGGCGATGGAAATGCTGCAGGTGGATGAGCACGGTTTCGACACCATGGACCGCCGTCTGCTGAAGTTGATCATCGCCCAGTTCGACGGCGGTCCGGTTGGCGTGGAGAGCATCGCGGCGGCCTTGTCGGAGGAGCGGGGCACGGTTGAAGACGTACTCGAGCCCTTCCTGATCCAGCAGGGTTACATCACGCGGACGGCACGCGGCCGCATCGCGACGGCCCGGGCTTACCGGCTGTTTGGCCTGGACTCGCCCAAGGGCCCGGGCGGCGACGATCTGTTTGCCGGCAAGTAGGGCCGATGCACTCGCGGCTACCCGCATTCAACGGGACATGACGGAACTAAAGAAAGCGCCTTTTGTCTGGGCATTGAGGGTTTATTTCGAGGACACGGATGCCGGCGGAGTCGTATATCATTCGCGCTACCTGAACTTCTTCGAACGGGCCCGCACCGAAATGCTGCGCGACCTGGGTGTTTCGCAGACCGGTCTGAAAGACCAACACGGTCTGATCTGGGTAGTTCTCGATATCCAGGTGACGTTCAGGCAAGCGGCGAAGCTGGACGATGAATTGCTCGTAAGTTGCGAGCTGGCCTGGACCAAAGGTGTGCGGCAGGGGTTCAGGCAGGAGATGACAAGAAAATCCGACGGCGTACTGGTGGCAAAGGCCGAGTTGAGCGCGGCCCTGCTGCACGCCGACAGCCACAGGCCGGCACGGGTGCCGCCATGGATCAGGAAGGTGCTGACTAATGAGTAGAAGCCATCTCAATAATCCCCGTGCGCGCCGTTATCGGCCCATTTTTTCGAGTGCAAGGCGGGACACGGGTCACAGTAGCGGGGTCTACGGGGCGCGTGGCCCAACGCCGCAATCGGGAAAATGGGCCATAACCCTTCGGGCTGCCATTGATTTTCCGCCCGGACGGCGCCAAAGCTCCTTGAAGTACACCGAGTACGTCGGCGTCGCGTTGGCTCCACCGGATCGGAAAATCATTGGCAGCGGATCGTACGGAGATTATTGAGATGGCTTCTAACGATTTACAGATCTGGCAATTGGTCATGGACGCCAGCTGGCTGGTTAAGGGCGTGATGCTGCTGTTGCTGGCCGCATCCGTCGCCTCCTGGATGATCATTTTTCGCAAACGCCAGGCCCTGGCCGCGGCGCAACGTGAAGCCGAGACCTTCGAGGAAAAGTTCTGGTCCGGGACTGACCTCACGGCCATGCACGAGGGCATCAGTTCCAGCCACCGTACGACCAAGGGCATGGAAAAGGTCTTCGATTCCGGCTTCTCCGAGTTTCTGCGCATGCGCCAGCAAGGCCGCATGGGGCCCAATTCCATAGTAGAAGGCGCCCAGCGTGCCATGCGTATCGCGCTGACCCGCGAAACCGAGGAACTCGAACAGCATCTGAATTTCCTGGCTACGGTCGGATCGACCAGCCCTTATGTCGGCCTGTTCGGCACGGTCTGGGGCATCATGACGTCCTTCCATCAACTGGCCAACGTCAACCAGGCCACCATCGCGATGGTGGCGCCGGGTATCTCCGAAGCACTCGTCGCGACAGCCATGGGTCTGTTCGCCGCCATCCCGGCGGTCATCGCCTACAACCGTTTTTCGAACCAGGTGGAGCGGCTGGAATCGCGCTACGACAACTTCAAGGAAGAGTTTTCCAGCATTCTGCAGCGCCAGGCCCACCTGCTGAAAGAGGAGTAGGGATGGACAGGGTCAAGGCACGTCGCCGCCCGATGGCAGAGATCAACGTCGTACCGTACATCGACGTGATGCTGGTGCTGCTGGTAATTTTCATGATCACTGCGCCGCTTCTGAACCTGGGTGTCGAAGTCGAATTACCGAAGGCCGACGCCGAGCCCATGGATGTGCAGGAAAACAAAGAGCCGCTGGTGGTCACCGTGTTGCAGAACGGCGATCTCTATTTGAACGCGGGCGGCGATCTCGACGGTACGTCGAGCGGCCTGATCGATCCGGATTCCCTGGTCACGACAGTGACCGCGATCGTGAACCGCAATCCCGAAATCCAGGTGCTGGTCGGTGGCGACGAGAGTGCCGGCTACGGCCAGGTTTATGCAGCGCTGGTGCTGCTGCAAAAAGCCGGCGTGACCAAGGTCGGCCTGATGAGCGATCCGGCGGAGCTTGGATACGGTGCGGAGGCCGGGGCGGAGTAGGCGATGGATGCGCATCCGTCATGCCGCAAAACCGCGCCGCCCTGCCGCGAGGCGCGGTGAGCGATGCCGGCCTGGCCCGAAATCTTCGCGCGGTTGCGGGCCTTCGCGGGCGCCATCGGCGTTCACCTGCTGATGTTGGCGCTGGTCGTGCTCGGCACAATGAACTGGCAGCCCTTCCGCAAGCCTCAGCCGGTCGGCCTGACCATCGAGGCGGTGATCGTCGACACCAGTGAGATCAAGAAGCAACGCGACGAGGCGCGGGCGGCGGTGGAGCGGGAGCAGCGCAAACGCGAGCGTGACGCGGAGCTGGAAAAACAGCGCCAGCGCGAGCAGGATCGCAAGCAGGAAGAGCAGCGCAAGCAGCAGCAACTCGAGGCCCAGCGCAAGCGTGAAGCCCAGGACAGGCTGCAGCAGTTGCGCATCGAGCGCGAACGCAAGCTCGAAGAGGAGCGGCAAAAACAGCAGCGCGAGTTGGAACAGGTTCGCGAACAGCGCGAAGCAGCCGACAGGCAGAGGAAACTGGAAGCCGAGCGACTCAAGCAGCTCGAATCACGCAAGGAACAGGAGCGCCAGGAACAGCAGCGCCTGCAGCAGCAGGCCGAGGCGCAACGCCGCGCGGAGGCCGAAGCCCGGGAGTTCAAGGCCGGCCAGGTGGCGACCAAGCGTGACAACTACCAGGCGGCGATCCAGGCCTTCGTCACCCAGAACTGGCTGCGCCCGCCGACCGCCCAGCCCGGCCTGCGGTGTACACTGAAGATC
>JAPHSB010000407.1 GCA_026193295.1 Lysobacterales bacterium | reverse complement strand
GGGGGACGGCGGCCCCGGGCCCTTCGCGCTGGGCCCGCTTGAATCCATGGCGGAGCGAACGCATCTGAAGATATTGGAAACCACTCATTTCGGCGACGACTTGAGAATTCGCTTGTCAGCCGCAACCAGGCATTGATCATGTTCACCGGAATCGTCACGTCCAAGGGCATCTTGCAGGAAAAGGCCACCGTTGGCGGCGACAGCCGCATGGTATTCCGCTGCGAGGACCTGTCCCTGGAATCCTCGCGTACCGGCGACAGTATTTGCGTTTCGGGAGCCTGCCTGACCATGCTGAATCCGACCGGCCGCCAATTCTCCGCGGATGTGTCGCAGGAAACACTCACCCTGACGACGCTGGGCGGTTTACAGGAAAGTCAGCCGGTAAACCTCGAGTTGGCCCTGAGGGCCGAGGACCGGCTGGGCGGCCATCTGGTCACCGGCCACGTGGATGGGCTGGCGACCTTGCTGTCGCGTCGTCCGGACGGCCGCGCCGAACGGCTGGAATTCGAGGTGCCGGAGCACCTGGCGCGATATGTCGCCCGCAAGGGCTCGGTTTGCCTGGACGGCGTCAGCCTGACCGTCAACTCGGTACAGGGCCGCTGCTTTTCCGTCTGCCTGATCCCGCACACGCTCGAAATAACCACGCTGGGCACGCTTGGCCCGGGGGACCACGTCAACCTGGAAGTCGATCTGGTGGCGCGTTACCTGGAGCGCCTGGCGGAACCGTTTGGCGACAGCAACCCCGCTGACCTGGCGGGCAACCCCTACCCGGAATGATCTCATGCCCACACCATCCCAGTTGAATACGATTCCTGAACTGATCGAAGACATTCGGGCAGGCCGCATGGTCGTGCTGATGGATGACGAAGACCGTGAGAACGAGGGTGACCTGGTCATGGCCGCCACCAAGGTCCGGCCTGAAGACATCAACTTCATGGCGCGCTTCGGCCGCGGCCTGATCTGCCTGCCGCTGACGCGGGAGCGTTGCCGGCAATTGCGCCTGCCGCTGATGGTGAATGAAAACCAGACGCGCTTCGCGACCAGCTTCACGATTTCGATCGAGGCGGCCGAGGGCATCACGACGGGCATTTCCGCCTATGACCGGGCGCATACCATCCGCACGGCGGTGAAACCGGATGCCCGCCCGGAGGACCTCTCTCAACCCGGCCATGTATTTCCGTTGATGACCCAGCCGGGTGGCGTGCTCGCGCGCGCCGGGCACACCGAGGCCAGCGTCGACCTGGCCCTGCTGGCCGGGCTCGAACCGGCCGCGGTGCTGGTCGAAATCCTCAACGAAGACGGCAGCATGGCCCGCCGGCCGGAGCTGGAACGCTTCGCCCGCGAGCATGGCCTCAAGATCGGCACCATCGCGGACCTGATCCATTACCGGATGCAAACCGAAAAGACCATCGAGCACGTATCCGTGCACGACGTGCAAACGGACTTTGGCCCGTTCCGGCTGCATGCCTACCGGGACACCATCGAGGATCACCTGCACCTGGCCCTGCTGCGCGGTGAGGTGGATCCCTCATCACCCTTCCTGGTGCGGGTTCACGTGCAGAATCCGCTCAGCGACGTGCTGTCGATTCACCGCTCGGATTTCGGCCTGCCCCTGCGGACCGCGCTGAGCCAGATTGATGCAGAGGGCAGCGGATTGCTGCTGGTGCTGGGTGGCCACAAAGACGATGCCGCCCTCCTGCGCCAGATACAACAGCAGCCGGAACCGGCCATGGCGGCGAATGGCGACAACCGGCGCTCCAGGGAACTGCGCACCTACGGTATCGGGGCGCAGATCATCGCGGACCTCGGTGTGCGCAAGATGCGGGTACTGAGTGCGCCCTGGAAACTGACGGGCCTGGCCGGGTTCGACCTCGAGGTGGTCGAGTACATCGATGCGCATGGCGACCGTGAGGAGCAACCGTGAAGGAAATCGTGCCCGCCAGCGTTCCGCACCCACGGATCGCAGTCGTCGCCAGCCGCTTCAACCGCTTCATCGTCGACCAGTTGGTGGCTGGCGTGGAAGACGCGTTCGACCGGCGCGGGGTCGCGACCGCCGACAACATCCTGGTGTGGGTGCCCGGCGCCTTCGAACTGCCCCTGCTGGCCGCGCGGCTGGCGGCCTCCGACCGGTTCGACGCGGTGATTGCGCTCGGCGCGGTGGTCCGCGGCGGCACGCCGCATTTCGAGTACGTGGCCGGATCCTGCGCCGATGGCCTGGCCCGCGTGGCGCTCGATCACGACATCCCGGTGATCTTCGGCGTGCTGACCACGGACGACGTCGAGCAGGCCCTGGAGCGGGCCGGTACCGGCGAGGGCAACAAGGGTTTCGATGCGGCCATGACAGCTCTGGAAATGATCGATACGCTGCGTGCCTTGCGGCAGCGGGTGGCTGGACCGGGCGACCGCGCGGGCGAGGCATGAACCACAACAAACCATTCGAGTCGCGCAGCCGCGCACGCCGGCGGGCGTTGCAGGCGCTCTACCAATGGCAGATCACGGGCCAGGAAGCCAGCGAGATCCTGGGGCAATTCAAAGCGGTACAGGATATGAACGGCGTGGACGAAGCGTATTTCGAGGCGCTACTGCGCGGCGTCGTGACCGGACAGGAGGGCCTGGACGCAGAGCTCGAGCCGTTTCTCGATCGGCCCATCGGTCAGGTCGACCTGATGGAGCGGGTAGTCCTGAGGATCGGCGCCTACGAACTGTTGAACTGTCCGGACTTGCCCTACCGGGTGGTGCTGGACGAGTGCGTGGACCTCGCACACCGGTTCGGCTCGGAGCAGGGGCACAGCTACATCAATGCCGTGCTGGACAAGGCGGCCCGCCAGTGGCGCAGCGCCGAGGCGGGCTCGACGGGAGGGCGCTGAGCCCGATGCCCGAGTTCGACCTGATCAAGCGACTGCAGGAAGCGATTTGTGCTCCGGAAGCCGGTTACCGCCCGCAGTGCATTCTCGGCATCGGCGATGATGCCGCGGTCTTGGAGCCTCCCCCGGGGCGACAGCTGGTCGTGTGCACCGACAGCCTGGTCGAGGGCGTGCATTTTCCCAGGTTGACGCCGGCCGCCGCGGTCGGACACAAAGCGCTGGCCGTCAACCTCAGCGACCTGGCGGCCATGGGCGCTGAACCGGCCTGGTTTTTCCTCGCCTTGACCCTGCCCGAGGCCCGCCCTGC
>JAPHSB010000226.1 GCA_026193295.1 Lysobacterales bacterium | reverse complement strand
CGGCCCGGCCCGGCCCGGCCCGGGAGTCGCAGTTGACCCGCCGGGGCCTCATTGTTAGCAGTTTTTGACTGAATAGGGAGTGAGAGATGGCAGGAAAATTTATCGTATTCAAAGGTAAGGACGGACAGGATTATTTCAGGCTCCGGGCCGGCAACGGCGAAGTGATCTTCTCGAGCCAGGGCTACAAAACGCGCAAAGCCTGTCTCAACGGCATCGAGTCGGTGCGCAAAAACTCCCAGGATGCGAAGCGATTCGAAGTCCGCGCTGCGAAGGACGGCCGTGAATATTTCGTCCTGACCGCCACGAACGGCCAGGAAATCGGCCGCAGCCAGATGTACAAGTCTTCGAGCGGTTGCAGCAACGGCAAGAAGTCCGTGGCCCGCAACGCGGCGACGGCGACGGTCACCGAGGAATAGGCGAGACCAGCCGATGATAGAGAGCGCGGACCCGGGTCCGCCTCTGTTTCACGCAAACACCGGTCCGCACGAGGCCGGCGGGTGAGTCGCCCGTCGCCTCATCTTCTGCGCATCGTGCAGGTGAGTGACTGTCATGTCGCGCGCGACCCACAAACGGCCTACCGTGGTCAGAATGCAGACCGGAATCTGTCGTCGCTGTTGCCCGCCATCCGGCGCTGGCAGCCTGACCTGCTGTTGCTCACCGGCGACGTCAGCGAAGACGCCAGCGCCGCGGCCTATGGGCGCGTGGCGGCGCTGCTGAGCACTGCGGGGGCGCCGGTGCTGGCGCTGCCCGGCAACCATGACGATCCTGCCCTGATGCGCCGTTACTTCCCGCTGGGACCATGGGCAGGCCCGCATGTTCATGCGGGCCGGAACTGGCAGTTGATCCTGCTCGACTCGACGGAGCCGGGATGCATACCCGGAGTGTTTTCTAGCAGTGACCTGGAGCACCTGGAGCGCTGTCTGGCGAAAGGCGCTGACCGGAATACCCTGCTGGCGCTGCATCATCAGCCCGTGGCGGTAGATTCGCTGTGGATCGACCGCTATGCCCTGGAGCGACCCGAAGAATTCTGGGCTGTGGTCGATCGCCACCCGCAGGTTCGCTGCGTCACCTGGGGCCACGTGCATCAGGATTTCAGTGCGGGGCGGGGGGAGGTAACGCTGCTGGGTTCACCGTCGTCAGTGGCCAACAGCCTGCCCGGCAGGGAGGCATTTACGCTGGATCTGGGCGGGCCGGCCTGTCGCTGGCTGGAGCTGAACGCGGCCGGAACATTGGCAACGGGGTTGCTGAGGGCGACCTGAGAGTGGCTGCCCCCGACGACGGTTCAGTCGGCGGACTGCGGCAATACCAGCCAAAGAATCAGGTAGACGAGGATGCCCGGAAAGGCGGCCGAGCAGATGGACAGGATGACGTAGGCGACGCGGGTTCCGGTGACGGACCAACCGAAATGCCGGGCGATGCCGGCACAGACGCCGCCGATCATGGCGTCACGCCTGGCTCTCTCAATCCCGCCCTGGCTTCTCATGACACGTGGTTTCCTGCTGGCTGCCTCAGTCCAAGAATAGCGCAAACGATCGGTGGATTCCCGATTACATGCCCGCGGCGCGCGCCCCTCAAACCTCGATCATCTCGAAATCGTCTTTGCCGGCGCCGCAGTCCGGACAGACCCAGAACTCGGGGACGTCTTCCCAGCGCGTACCCGGCGCCAATCCCTCTTCGGGGGCGCCTTTTTCCTCTTCGTATACCCAGCCGCAAATAATGCACATCCAGGTTCGGTAGTTGTTTTCGCTCACCGGTCACTCGTTCCTGTTTAAAATCGCTGCGTAGTTTGCCATGTCGGTCAGCGACAATAAACCGTTACAATACTTCGATGAACAGTAATCATGATCTCGTCCGCCGCGCCCGGGTGCATATTCCGGGCGGCGTAAATTCTCCGGTCCGGGCATTCAACGGCGTCGGCGGCGACCCGGTGTTTTTCGAACGCGCCGAAGGGGCCTGCCTGTATGACGTCGAGGGCCGCTCCTACATCGACTACGTCGGTTCCTGGGGGCCGATGATCGCCGGCCATGCCCACCCTGCCATCGTCTCGGCGGTGCAGGAAGCTGCCAGCCGCGGCCTCAGTTTCGGCGCGCCGTGCCCGGCAGAAGTCGAGATGGCGGATCGTCTGTGTGACCTGGTGCCTGGCCTCGAGATGGTGCGCATGGTCAACTCCGGCACGGAAGCGACGATGAGTGCGATCCGCCTGGCCCGCGCGGTCACGCGCCGCGACAGCATCATCAAGTTCGAAGGCTGCTATCACGGCCATGCCGACAGTTTCCTGGTGAAGGCGGGCAGCGGCGCCCTGACGCTCGGCATTCCCAACTCGCCCGGCGTGCCGGCGGCGGTGGCCGACCTGACCGTCACCTTGCCGTATAACGATCTTGCCGCCGTGCGTGACTGTCTCGCCGCGCGGGGGCGGGACATTGCGGCCATCATCGTGGAACCGGTCGCCGGCAACATGAACTGCATTCCGCCGGTGGACGGCTTCCTGCAAGGCTTGCGGGATGCCTGCGACGAATTCGGCTGCCTGCTGATCTT
>JAPHSB010000086.1 GCA_026193295.1 Lysobacterales bacterium | reverse complement strand
CGCTGGAAGAGATCATGGAAGAGCTCGATCGTTTTGCCGGCGCTTGCGGGCACGAACTGCGCCACCTCCAGGAAAACAGCGAAGGTGTCCTGGTGGAGGCCATCCACAAGGCCGCCCACGACGGCGTGGATTACATCATTTTCAATCCCGCGGCTTACACCCACACCAGCGTGGCGTTGCGGGACGCCATGCTTGCCGTCCGGATTCCCTTCGTGGAAGTGCACCTGTCCGCCATCGCGGCGCGGGAACCGTTTCGGCAGGTTTCCTACTTCTCCGATATCGCGATGGGCGTTATCAGCGGTTTTCACGGCGAAAGCTACATGCTGGCCCTGCAGGCCATCATCAATCACATCGAACCCTAGTGTCCTGTCCCGCAAGTGAGGGCCATTTCAGCAGCATAGGACACTAGGCCGGGCGCCGGGCGACAGTCCGGGCAGGAGCGGAACGCATGGATATCAGAAAAATAAAGAAGCTCATCGAGCTGCTGGAAGAATCCAGTCTCTCGGAAATCGAGATCGTCGAAGGTGAGGAATCGGTGCGGTTGGCCCGGGGTGGAATGGTGAGCGGCGCGCCGCCCTATCCCGGCATTCCGACCGCTGTTCAGGCAGCCGCCTGGTCTGCCCCGGGAGCGCCAATGGCGGCGGCCGCGCCATCCTCAGGCGGCGGCGAGGCAGCCACGGCGGATAACGAAGGCGTTCCGGAGGGCGAGTTGGTGCGCGCACCGATGGTCGGCACGTATTACGGCGCTCCGAGCCCCGATGCAGAGCCCTTCGTGTCGCTAGGCCAGCGCATCACGGAAGGCGAGACGATGTGTATCATCGAGGCCATGAAGATGTTCAACCAGATCGAGGCCGAAGTATCCGGAACCGTGGTGGCGATCCTGGTCGAGAACGGCCAGCCGGTCGAATTCGACCAGCCTTTGTTCGTGGTTCGCTGACCCAGCCGCCGTGGCCGCCCTGGAAAAAATTGTTATTGCCAATCGCGGCGAGATTGCTCTGCGTATCCTCCGCGCCTGTCATTCGATGGGTATCAAGACGGTCGCCGTTCATTCAACGGTCGATCGCAACCTCAAGCACGTTGCCATGGCGGACGAGTCCGTCTGCATCGGCCCGGCGCCGGCTGCTGAAAGTTATCTGAATGTGCCGGCGATCATCGCGGCGACCGAGGTCACGGACGCGGTTGCCATCCACCCAGGTTACGGATTCCTCGCGGAAAACGCCGATTTCGCCGAGCGCGTTGAGCAAAGCGGGTTCATTTTCATCGGCCCGCGCCCGGAAACCATCCGCCTGATGGGCGACAAAGTATCTGCGATCAAGGCCATGCGAGAGGCCGGTGTTCCATGTGTGCCCGGTTCCGATGGCCCACTGCCTGCCGAACCCGCGGAATGCGCGAAGATCGCCCGGCGCGTCGGCTATCCCGTCATCATCAAGGCGGCGGCCGGTGGGGGCGGGCGCGGCATGCGGGTGGTGAATACCGAGGCCCACCTGCACAACGCCCTGCAGCTCACACGGCAGGAAGCTGCGGGGGCTTTTGGCGACGCCACGGTCTACCTCGAAAAGTATCTCGAAAACCCGCGCCACGTCGAGGTCCAGGTCGTCGCGGACCAGCACGGTAACGCGGTCCACCTGGGCGAACGTGATTGCTCGACTCAGCGGCGGCATCAGAAGGTTATCGAGGAGGCGCCGGCCCCCGGTATCACCTCGGAGCAACGGGCCGAAATCGGAGCCGTCTGTGTCGAGGCCTGCAAGCGCATTGCCTACCGCGGAGCCGGCACCTTCGAGTTCCTCTACGATCGGGGCGAGTTCTACTTCATCGAGATGAATACGCGCATCCAGGTGGAGCATCCGGTGACCGAACGAATTACCGGTGTGGACCTGGTTCGCGAGCAGATCCTGGTGGCGGCCGGTGAGCCATTGAGTATCCGGCAGGAAGACGTACAGATCCGGGGACATGCGATCGAGTGCCGGATCAACGCCGAGGATTCCGAGACTTTCATGCCGTCACCGGGCACAATCCAGGGGTTTCACGCGCCGGGTGGGCCCGGCATTCGCTGCGACACCCATATGTATGACGGTTACAGCGTACCACCGAACTATGACTCCATGGTCGGCAAGATCATCGCGCACGGGCAGGACCGCGACATGGCTATCGCGCGCATGCGTGTCGCCCTGGACGAAATGGTCCTGGATGGAATTCGCACCAACGTATCCCTGCACAAGTGGCTGCTGTGGGATCCGGGTTTCCTGCGCGGCGGGTTCAACATCCATTACCTGGAAAAACGCCTGGCTGAACGCAAGGGCTGAGCGGCAGTAAAGCCGCGCGCAGGTGACTGCCAGCCGTGGCCAGCTCCTGACGGTTACGGATTTGAAGCATGCCCTGGATTGAAGTCTCGCTCAGCGTCAATCGCAGTGCGGTAGCTACCGCCGAAGGTGTGCTCGAGGCCCTGGGCGCGCTGTCCTTGACGTTGCAAGACGATGCGGATGCCCCGGTGCTGGAACCGGGACCGGGAGCCACGCCTCTGTGGCCGGTGGTGCGGGTGCACGGGCTCTTCGAGAACTCGGTTGACCCGCAGCTCATCATTGCCGGTTTGCACAGCGTGTTGGGTTCGGATGGCCCGGACCACATTCAGTGGCGGGAAGTAGGCGATGAAGACTGGGAGCGAGCCTGGATGGACCGCTTCGAGCCGATGCGGTTTGGCCGCCGCCTGTGGGTAGTGCCTGGTGGCATGGCGATTCCCCCCGCCCCCGCAAACATCGAGATTCGGCTCGATCCCGGCTTGGCGTTTGGAACCGGTACGCACCCGACCACGGCCCTGTGCCTGGAGTGGCTCGACGGGCAAAGCCTGACCGGCATGCTCGTAGTCGACTATGGCTGCGGCTCGGGCATCCTCGCAATTGCCGCAGTCTTGCTGGGCGCCGCACAGGTCATTGCCGTGGACAACGACCCGCAGGCCCTGGAGTCGACCGCTGCGAATGCCGCGCGCAACTCGGTTGATGACCGGGTTTGCTGTCAGTTGCCCCGGGACTTCGCTGCAAGCGACGCAGATATCGTGCTGGCCAATATCCTCGCCGGCCCGTTGGTCGAGCTCGCGCCGGTATTGACGGGTTGTACCAAAGCGGGCGGTCGCATCGTGCTGTCGGGGCTGCTGGAGGAGCAGGTGCAGGAAGCGGCGGTGGCTTATCGGTCAGCGTGTGAAATAATCCGATCGGTTGCGCTGGACGGCTGGGCCCGACTGGATCTGCAGAAACTGTAAGAACGGGTCCGGTCGCGACACATCCTGGCAGGGCATCTTCGATGCGCGAGCAAGATCACTTCCAGGCGGCTGCTACCACTTCGTGGGCTTCTCGGGCAGTTTGTTGTAGCGCTCAACCGAGTCCAAAACCTCCTGGCGGGCGGATTCCGCATCTTCCCAGCCCTTGATGTTCACCCACTTGCCCGTTTCCAGGTCTTTGTAATGGTCGAAGAAATGCGCGATCTGAAGGCGCAACAATTCGTCCACGTCCTCGACGCATTGGACATCGCGGTACAAGCCCGTGATGTCCGTGGTCGGCACGGCAAGAATCTTGGCGTCCTCCCCCGACTCGTCCTCCATGCGCAGCAGCCCGACCGGGCGGCAGGTGACCACGACGCCGGTGACTACGGGGACCGGCATGACGACCATGACATCCGTGGGATCGCCGTCACCGCACAGGGTGTGCGGGATGTAGCCGTAGTTGCAGGGGTAATGCATGGCCGTCTTCAGCATGCGGTCCAGGAACAGCGCCCCCGATGCCTTGTCGACTTCGTACTTGACCGCCGGGCTGTGCATGGGAATCTCGATGATGACATTGACGTCGTTGGGGACGTCCCGCCCGACAGGTACGTCTTGCAGGCTCATGGTGGGCTCCGGCGGTCATTGGAAGGCCCTCCATTATAGCTTTAAAATGGCGCGCGGCCGGCGGATGGTGCACGATACACGCTGGCCGGCGTCCGGGCTGTTTCACGGGGCCCGGCACTGCGAACCGCAGGCACAGACATTCGAGGAGCAGGCCCATGCCGGCAACCCCCAAAGCACCTCAACAGAGAGGCTTCATCATTCCGATCGGCGGCGCCGAGAGCAGGGGGCGCAAGACCGGAATCCTCAGCCGCTTTGCGAAGCTGTGCGGCGGCAAGGACGCGCGGATCATGGTGATTCCCACGGCGTCGCTGAGGAACGAAACCGGTCCGGAATACGAGGAGCTCTTCAGGTCGATGGGCGCCAGGTCCATGTG
Source organism: Lysobacterales bacterium (assembly GCA_026193295.1). Taxonomy (GTDB): domain Bacteria; phylum Pseudomonadota; class Gammaproteobacteria; order Xanthomonadales; family SZUA-36; genus CALKKN01. The sequence goes on along the minus strand of JAPHSB010000086.1, from coordinate 8,488 downwards.
TGTCCCGATCGAGAAGCGCAGTGATTGTTTCGACAAGGAAACGATACGCATCCTGGAAGCCGCCACCGGCATCTTCATCACCGGCGGCAACCAGTTACGCCTGTCGACGATTCTCGGCGGCACACCGGTGGCGCGCCGCATCCGCAAGCTGAATGCACTGGGTATTCACGTGGCGGGCACATCGGCCGGAGCGGCCATCGTCTCGGAGCACATGATCGCCGGCGGACGCAGCGGCCCGTCGCCGCGGGAAAGCGGTGTCGAGCTGGCGCCGGGCCTGGGCTTGACCAACCGCGTTATCGTCGATCAGCATTTTAACCAGCGCCAGCGCATGGGCCGTTTGCTGGCGGCACTGTCATTCAATCCCTTTGCCTGTGGCCTCGGTATCGACGAAAATACGGCCGGCTTCATCGGGCCGGATGGCGACATGGAAGTGGTGGGCAAGGGCACCGTGACCGTGGTCGACCCGGCGGACCTGAGGCACTCTTCCATGAGTTACGTGCGCCGGGCCGAGGCGGTAACCCTGACCGGCTTGAGACTGCACGTCCTGGCCGCCGGCGCGCACTTCAATATCGAGACCCGCGAAGCCAGGGCATCCTGACGACCGCCCCGCTGTTTGGCGCAAGCCCGGCGTGGCGGTAAGATGCCCTGACCTCCAACCGGATCGGGTCCGTGCAATGAAAATCCTGGCAACCAATGTTTATGTCGGCCCCAACCTGTACGCGCATTTCCGGGTCATCCGCCACCAGGTCGACATCGGTATCCTGGAAGAATGGCCATCGGCCCGACTGGGCGCGCCGTTCATCGATGCCTTGGTGGCGGCGCTGCCCGGGCTGGCCAACCACGGCTGTTCGTACGGTGAGCCGGGTGGATTACTGCGGCGCCTGCGCGAAGACGAGGGCACCTGGATGGCGCACATCTGGGAGCACGCGGCGATCGAACTGCAGAACATGGCGGGCTCCGATGTGTCTTTCGGCAAGACCCGGAGTGCCGGACCGCCCGGTCATTACAACATGGTATTCGAGTACATGCAGAGGGACGTCGGGCTGGAGGCCGCCCGCATTGCCCGACAATTACTGCTGAGTCTGTTGCCGGCGCCGCTGCAGGAGAAGCTCGGCGAGGAAATCGAAGAAGACTTCAATTTCGAAGTCGAGCGCGACGCTTTCATCCGCTTCGCCCAGCGCAAGGAGCTGGGCCCCAGCACCGCCTCGCTGGTAAAAGCGGCCGAGGAGCGGGAGATCCCCTGGCTGCGCCTCAACCAGTATTCACTTGTGCAATTCGGCCACGGCCGCTACCAGCAACGCATCCAGGCCACCATCACCAGCAAGACGCCGCACATTGCCGTGGAGATCTCCTGCGACAAGGAGGACACGCACAACCTGCTGCGCAACCTGGGCCTGCCGGTTCCCCAGCAGCGCCTGGTGCAATCGGAGCGCGACGCGGTCCGCGCAGCCCATCGTATCGGGTTCCCGGTGGTGGTGAAGCCCCTGGACGCCAACCACGGCCGCGGCGTGTCCATCAACCTGGTCGACAACGAACAGGTCGCCACGGCTTTCGCCAAGGCGTTGGAAAGCGCGCGGGGGCGCAGCGTGCTGGTCGAAAGTTACGTCGAGGGCATGGATCACCGCATGCTGGTGGTCAACGATGAATTGGTGGCTGTTGCCAAGCGCGTGCCGGGCCACGTGGTGGGTGACGGTAAACTCAGCATCGCCGAACTGATCGACATCGTGAACCAGGACCCGCGCCGCGGCATCGGCCACGAAAAAGTGCTTACGCGCCTCGAACTCGACCACCAGGCCGAACGCCTGATGGCCAAGGCCGGGCTGACGCCGGAGTCGGTGCTGCCCGAAAGCGAGATGTTCTACCTGCGCTCGACCGCCAACCTCTCCACCGGCGGCACGGCCATCGACATGACCGACGTGGTGCACCCGGACAACCGTGAAATGGCCATCCGGGCCATCCAGGCCGTCGGTCTGGACGTCGGTGGCGTCGATTTCCTGACGACCGACATCACCAAGTCTCACAAGGATGTCGGCGGCGCCATTGTCGAGGTGAACGCGGCGCCGGGTTTTCGCATGCACGTCGCACCGTCGGAAGGCAAGCCGCGCGATGTTTCGGGCCGGGTCATGGACATGCTCTTCCCGCCCGGCAGCCCGACCCGCATCCCGGTCGCCAGCATCACCGGCACCAACGGCAAGACGACGACCTCCAGGATGTTGGCGCACATTCTGAAAACCGCCGGGCACACCGTGGGCATGACCTCCACCGACGGTGTCTACATCGACGGCCGGTTGTCGGTGAAAGGCGACATGACCGGTCCGACCTCGGCGCACATCGTGCTGCGGGACCCGACCGTGGACGTGGCCGTCATGGAAACGGCGCGCGGTGGTCTGCTGCGCGAGGGCCTGGGTTACCGACGCTGCGACGTGTCCGCCTGCCTGAACGTGGCTTCCGACCACCTGGGACTGAAAGGCATCGATACGCTGGAACAGTTGGCCGAAGTCAAGCGCATCCCGATCGAAGTGGCCCGGGACACGGCTGTCCTGAATGCCGATGATGAACTGTGCCTGCGCATGGCCGATTACACGCAGGCGGAGCACGTGTGTTACGTCACCATGAACCCGGCCCACGCCCTGGTAAAGGAACACATCCGGGCCGGCGGCCGCGCGATGGTGTTGGAACAGGGGATCAACGGCGACATGATCACGCTTTACGACAACGGCACACACTACCAGTTGCTCTGGACACACCTGATTCCGGCCACCATGGAAGGAAAGGCCACCCACAACGTGCAGAACGCGATGTTCGCTGCCGCGCTGGCCTTCAGCCTTGGCAAATCGCTGGAAGACATCCGCCACGGCCTGCGCACCTTCGACTCCACCTACTTCCAGGCGCCAGGGCGAATGAACGTGTTCGACGAACACCCGTTCCGCGTGATCCTGGACTATGGTCACAACGCGGCGGCCATCGCCAGCATCAGTCAGCTGGTGGACCGGCTGGAAACGCGGGGGCGGCGCATCTGCGTGCTGGCGGCCCCGGGAGACCGGCGCGACGAGGACATCCGTGCGATCGCCGACCAGGCTGCCGGACACTACGATCACTACATCTGCAAAGCGGACGATCATCGGCGCGGACGCGGGCACGACGAGGCCCCGCAGATGCTGTGCAGCCGTTTGAGAGAGAGCGGGATCGACGATTCCCGCATTGAGCTCATACCCAGCGAAGTCGAGGCCGTGGACGCAGCGCTGGCGATGGCTCGGGAAGGTGACCTGGTCGTGATCTTCGGTGACAACATCAAGCGCTGCTGGAAACAGGTGGCGCAGTACAGCGTGGGTGAGGGCGATTCGCGTGAGGCGCCGGAAGAGGTGCCGGCGCACGGCTTCGTGCAGGCGGATCCCAACGCTTTCAGGCTCGAGCCGGGAGCCGAACTTATCCGCGACGACCGTGGCGTGCGCATCGCCCGCGTCGACGAGGAATCGGATTGAGCGCGCGCCGTGAAGCTGGAACTGACTGACAGCCGGCGGCTCACCGGTCCCAACCTGTTTTGGGACCTGCCCGGCGCGGTGATCGACGTGTCCATCGACGGGCCGCCCGACCGGGTCGTGCAGGTCTGGAAATCGGCGGCCCGTGACTGGTTGGACGCGGTCGGCCATTCCGATCAACGGACTTGCCATCGATTGTTCGAGGGCGGCGCGAGCCTGCTGATCAGCGCGCCGATCGACGCGCTTTACGCCATGTGCGAACTCAACGAAGTGGTCTGGGCCAGCACGATGCACACCTGCGGACTCGGTCCGGCGCCCGACCGTGGCGAGGAGATTCCGCGCCTGACCCGCCTGTTCGACGAGGAACGCAATCCGCGCCTGCTGGCCCTGCAGGAAGCTGCGGCGGAACAGGGGCTGCCTTTCCTGTGGGATGACGACGAGGTATCGGTCGGTTACGGGGGCTCTGCCCAGATCTGGGACTCGCAAGCATTGCCGCGGGCCGAAGACGTTGACTGTTCGCGGCTCGGGTCGATTCCCGTGGCGCTGGTAACCGGCACCAACGGCAAGTCCACCACGGTGCGCATGACGGCGGCCATCATGAACGCCGCCGGCTACCGGGCCGGCCTGACGTCCACCGATTTCATCCGGGTGGCGGAGCGTGTAATTGACCAGGGTGACTACAGCGGCCCGGGCGGCGCACGCACGCTGCTGCGCCAACCGGATGTGGACATGGCCGTGCTCGAGGTGGCGCGGGGCGGGCTGCTGCGACGCGGACTGGGCGTGGCCAGGGCCAACGTCGCGGTGGTGACCAACGTCGCCGAAGACCACCTCGGTGAATACGGTATCCATTCGGTGGACGAGCTCATCGAGGCCAAGTTCATCGTCAGGCGGGCCCTCACTGCGGAAGATACCTTGATCCTCAACGCCGATGACGCCGGTGTTGTCGCCTTCGGCGAGAAACTCGACAACCGGATATGCTGGTTCAGCCTCGCCGCAGATCACCCGAAAATCCGGCAGGCTCGGTCTGCCGGCGGGGCCGCCTGCTACCTGGAGGACGATTGGCTGATCGCCGCCGCGGGCTCCAATCACCGTCGCGTTGCGCCAGTCAGCGAAATTCCTGCGTCGCGCGCGGGTACCGTGCGCTACAACCTGGCCAATGCGTTGGCCGCGCTGGGCATTGCCGTCACGCTGGGTATCCCTGACGAGGCCATTCGGGCCGGGCTCGCGGCGTTCCGCGGTGACGAGCGCGACAATCCGGGTCGTGGCAACTGGTTCGAGCATCGGATGGAGGGCGGCAGCGTCCGCATACTGGTGGATTTCGCCCATAACGAACACGGCATGAGGGCGCTGGCGGATGTGGTCGGCCGGGTATCGGCCGAGCGGGTGGTAGTGTTGTTCGGCCAAGCCGGAGACCGTACTGACCAGGAAATCGCCGGCCTGGTGCGGGCAGCCTGTGAAATGCATCCGGAGCGCCTGCTGATAGCCGAATTGCCGGGTTACGAGCGCGGCCGGCAGCCATTCGAGGTGCCGCGGCTGATTCGTCAGGATGCCCTGGCAAGCGGTCTGGACGCCGCGCGTATCGAGATCTTCCCGGATCCGCAGGAGGCGACGCGAAGTGCGCTGGCGCAGGCGCGCCCGGGCGACCTGCTGGTCTTGCTGGCCTTGACGCAGCGCAAGGAAGCCCTGGCTCTGGTGCATGCCTTTATCGGGGACAGCGGGTCAAACGATGGCTAAGCTCTACTTCTATTATTCGGCCATGAATGCGGGCAAGACCACGCTGTTGCTGCAGTCGGCCCACAATTACCGCGAGCGCGGCATGCACCCGCTGCTGTTCACGCCGCGCCTGGATGACCGGCATGGCGTCGGGGTGATTCGATCGCGCATTGGCCTGGAGTCGCCGGCGTTGGCCTTCGGCGCCGAGGACAACCTGCTGGAGCACGTACAGCGACTGTTGCCAGAGCAGAACGTGCATTGCGTGCTGGTCGACGAAGCCCAGTTTCTGACCCGTGACCAGGTCTTCCAGCTGACCGAGATCGTTGATCGCCTGGGCATCCCGGTGCTCTGTTTTGGTTTGCGCACCGATTTCCGGGGCGAACTGTTCGAGGGCAGCCGTTACCTGCTGGCCTGGGGTGACCAACTCGAGGAGCTCAAGACCATTTGTCACACGGGCCGCAAAGCGACCATGGTCGTGCGGGTGGACGAACAGGGTTTTGCACTGCTGGAGGGGGCGCAGGTGGAAATCGGCGGCAACGAGCGCTACATATCGGTCAGCCGCAAGGAGTTCAAGGAAGTGTTCTTCGGCGGCAAGCGCATCAAGTTGATCGATCCGCTTGAGCAGCGCGAGGATACGGAACGGGACACACAGGAAGAGTTGCTAGAATAAGCCTATGAGATTCCTCGTGTTGCTCATCATCGTATTGCTGGTGGCCTTCGCCCTGTGGCCGCGGCAACCTACGCCCCCGATCGAAGAGACCTTCATCGCCCCGCAACTCGAGCCGCTCAGGAAAGCGGAGCAGGTAGAGCAGCAATACATGGACGCAGTCGAGCGCGCCAACGCGGAAATCGAAAAGCAGTCCGACGGCGGCTAAGAATACCATCCGGAAAGGCGCTTTGCGGGCGCCGGATTATCTCTGGCAGCTTGGACAATAGTAGCTGGAGCGCTGGCCGATCACCCGGCGCCGGATCGGATTTCCGCACTGGAAGCAGGGATGGCCTTCCCGTTCGTAAACCAGCAACTCCTGGGCGAAGTAGCCTGGATTGCCTTCCGAGTTGACGAAATCACGCAGTGTGGTGCCGCCGCGCCGAATGGCGTGCGTCAACACATCGCGGATGGCCAGGGCCAGGGCTTGGTAACGTGTGGCCGAGATGCGCCCGGCCGGCCGCGACGGATGGATGCCCGACATGAACAGCGCCTCGGAGGCATAGATGTTGCCCACGCCGACCACGACATGGCCGTCCATGATGAAGTTCTTGACTGCCCCCTTGCGACCGCGCGACAGGCGCCACAGGTGCCCGCCCGAAAAGTCGCCTGACAGCGGTTCTGGGCCGAGATCCCTGAGCAGCACGTGCTCATCTGGGCGTTCTTCCCACCACAGGAGGGCGCCAAACCGGCGTGGGTCGTTGAAGCGGACGCAGCGGCCGCTGTCCATGACGATGTCGACGTGGTCGTGCTTGCGGGGCGCGTCATCGGGGCCGCAGATCCTCAGCGAGCCGGACATGCCAAGATGGATCATCAGGCCGCCGCGCTCCAGTTCGACCAGCAGGTACTTGGCGCGGCGCCGACAGCCGATGACCTCCTGGCCTTCGGCACGAACGACTTCGGCCGGCACCGGCCAGCGCAGGGACGGATTGCGAACGGCCACCTCGGCGATCGCATGCCCCTCCATGTGGGGCGCGATCCCGCGCAGGGTGGTTTCGACCTCTGGAAGTTCCGGCATCCGCCAATTGTAAGCAAAAAAAACCCGCCGGGAGGCGGGTTCAGCTTTCTTGCGGGTACATCGATTACTTGATCTTGCCTTCCTTGTACATCACATGCTTGCGCACGACGGGGTCATACTTCTTGATTTCCATCTTCCCGGGCGTGTTCTTCTTGTTCTTGTCGGTCGTGTAAAAGTGACCGGTGCCGGCGCTGGACACCAGGCGAATCTTGTCTCTTGCACTCTTGGCCATGGTTCAAATCCTCCTCAAACCTTTTCGCCGCGCGCGCGCAGGTCGGACAGCACGGCGTCGATGCCCTTTTTGTCGATGATGCGCATACCCTTGGTCGAGATGCGCAGCTTCACCCAACGGTTCTCGCTCTCTACCCAGAAGCGATGGCTGTGCAGATTGGGCAGAAAACGCCGCTTGCTCTTGATGTTTGAGTGCGAAACGTTGTTTCCGGTTAAGGGTTTCTTTCCGGTGACCTGGCAAACTCGTGACATGGGAATTTCCCCTGAATTACAAACACTGAATCCAATAGCTGAACATTCAAAAAATCAGCCGCACTTTATACCGCATTTAGCGCCGGAGTGCAAGGATTATACATCCGCGGCATGGGTGTAACGGCCGCTAAAGCAGGCCCCGTGCCGCCATGGATACCGGTCGGCCGTCACCGATGACGAAGTGATCGAGCAAGCGGATGTCCAGCAGGGCAAGAGCATCCTTGAGACGGCGCGTGATGGCCTGGTCGGCCAGGCTTGGTTCGCTGATTCCCGAGGGGTGGTTATGTGCCGCGATCAGTGCGGCCGCGCCGTGACGCAAAGCTTTTTCCGCCACGACCCGCGGGTAGACGGTGGCGCCGTCAATGGTTCCGTGGAATAGTTCCTCGAAGGCGATGACGCGGTGGCGCGTGTCCAGGAACAGACAGGCAAATACCTCGTGTGGGTGGTCGCGCAGAGCTGATTTGAGGTACTGCTCCGTGACCTCCGGGCTCTCCATGGGCTGGCCGCGCACCAGTACCTGGTGCAGGTAGCGGCGGGACAACTCCAGGACGGCGAGCAACTTCGACGACTTCGCAGGCCCGAGGCCGCGCTGTCGCTCCAACGTGTTCCGGGAGGCCAGCAACAGGCCCCGCAAGCCGCCAAACCCCTGCAGAAGGTGTTCCGCCAGTTCAAGCACGGACTGCCTGCCTGTCCCGGTACCCAGCAGTATGGCCAGCAATTCCGCGTCGCTAAGCGCGGTGATTCCTTCCTCGGCGAGCTTTTCCCTGGGCATGGTCATGTGCATGAGCCTGCTTTGAGGCACTCTGTTTCCATCGTCTTTTCGGCAGGAGAGGCCATTCTGGGTCACTTCTGGCCCACACCTTTAGGGAAAATTCCCCTGAGTGGATGTAAGCTATCAGCTCAATTTACGGCACGTGGCGGAAGCGAATTTGTCTGACCAGGAGTGGTCAAGGAGCGAAACGGAAGGTGAACGGGAAGCAAATTGTGCTTGGCGTGACCGGTGGGATAGCCGCTTACAAGTCGGCTGGCCTGGTGCGGAGGTTGCGTGACGCCGGCGCCGAGGTGCGTGTGGTCATGACCCGCGGGGCG
>JAPHSB010000413.1 GCA_026193295.1 Lysobacterales bacterium | reverse complement strand
GGCAATGCCGTCATGGACTGGATGGAGCAGGAGCAGGAGCGCGGCATTACGATCACGTCGGCTGCGACGACCTGTTTCTGGTCCGGCATGGACAAGCAGTTCCCCGAGCACCGCATCAACATCATCGACACCCCGGGTCACGTGGACTTCACGATCGAGGTAGAGCGTTCGCTGCGCGTGCTCGACGGCGCCGTTGCCGTGTTCTGTGCCGTGGGTGGCGTGCAGCCGCAGTCCGAGACGGTCTGGCGGCAGGCGACCCGTTACAAGGTGCCGCGTGTGGCCTTCGTCAACAAGATGGATCGTACCGGCGCGAATTTCGAGCGCGTGGTCCGGCAAATCAAGGAACGCCTGGGCGCACGTGCCGTGCCGATCCAGCTTCCGATTGGCGCAGAAGAGCATTTCGAAGGCGTGGTCGATCTCATTCGCATGAAGGCGATCTACTGGGACGTCGAGAACATGGGTACGACCTACGAGGCCCGTGACATTCCGGCCGAACTCCAGGAGGCTGCCGCGGCAGCTCACGAGTTCATGGTCGAATCGGCCGCCGAAACGTCGGAAGAGCTGATGGAAGCCTATCTCGAAGACGGGACGCTGAACGAAGCGCAGATCATAACCGGTTTGCGTGCAGGAACGCTGGCCAACGAACTCGTTCCCTGCCTCTGCGGTAGCGCCTTCAAGAACAAGGGCGTGCAGGCGTTGCTGGACACCGTGGTGCTGCTCATGCCGTCGCCGATTGACGTACCGGCCATTCGTGGCATCAATGAAGACGAGTCCGAAGGTGTGCGCAAGAGCGATGACAGCGAGCCGTTTGCTGCGCTGGCGTTCAAGATTGCGACCGACCCGTACGTCGGAACCCTGACCTTCTTCCGGGTGTACTCGGGCGTGCTGAAGTCCGGCGATACCACTTACAATCCGGTCAAGAGCAAGAAAGAGCGCGTCGGCCGCATCCTGCAGATGCACGCCAATTCCCGAGAAGAGATCAAGGAAGTGCGTGCCGGGGACATCGCCGCAGCCGTGGGCCTGAAGGACGTTACGACAGGCGACACGCTGTGTGACCTTAACACCGTGATCACGCTCGAACGCATGGATTTCCCGGATCCGGTAATTTCGGTTGCCGTAGAGCCCAAGACCAAGGCGGACCAGGAAAAGATGGGCATCGCCTTGAGCAAGCTGGCCCAGGAAGATCCTTCGTTCCGTGTCCACACCGACGAAGAATCCGGCCAGACCATCATATCGGGCATGGGCGAGCTGCACCTCGACATCATTGTCGACCGCATGAAGCGCGAGTTCAAAGTCGAGGCTAATGTCGGTCGCCCGCAGGTCGCCTATCGCGAGACCATTCGGAAGAGCGTCGAGGCCGAAGGCAAGTTCGTCCGGCAGTCGGGCGGTCGCGGTCAGTACGGCCACGTGTACATTCGCCTGGAGCCGCTGCCGTCCGGGGAAGGCTACGAATTCGAGAACGCGATCGTCGGCGGCGTTGTGCCGCGCGAGTACATCAACTCGGTCGACAAGGGTATCCAGGAGCAGGTCGCCAATGGCGTAATCGCCGGTTACCCGGTCGTCGACGTCAAGGCAACCCTGTTCGACGGCTCGTACCACGAGGTCGACTCGTCGGAAATGGCGTTCAAGATCGCCGGCTCGATGGCGTTCAAGAACGCCGCCGTTAAAGCCAGCCCGGTTCTGCTCGAACCGCTGATGAAGGTCGAAGTCGTTACCCCGGAAGATTACATGGGTGACGTCATGGGTGACCTGAATCGCCGCCGCGGCATCGTGCAGGGCATGGAGGACAGCCCCTCGGGCAAGATCATCAACGCTCACGTGCCGCTGTCGGAGATGTTCGGCTACGCCACGGACCTGCGTTCGCAGACCCAGGGCCGCGCAACCTACACCATGGAATTCGACCACTACTCCGAAGCGCCGGCGAGTGTCGCTGAAGAAATCATCAAGAAAACCGCCTGACCGGTACCGCTGAGGCGCAGGCAGAAAGCAGAGGATTGACCGATGTCAAAAGCAAAATTTGAACGTACGAAGCCCCATGTAAACGTGGGCACGATTGGTCACGTGGATCATGGCAAGACGACGCTGACGGCGGCGATGACG
>JAPHSB010000376.1 GCA_026193295.1 Lysobacterales bacterium | reverse complement strand
TCGAAATTGCCCACCACCAGCACGTGGTCGCTCAGCGCGAAGGGGTTGCTGCGCATGAACAGGAACAGGTGTGGATTGCCGGTCGCGATGAGCTCACGGTTATTGAAATCCGCAAAGGCCGGTGTGCTCTTGCGCACCGCGATCATCTTGCTGATCCCATCGAACAGGCGCTGTTCGGGGGTGCCATGCTGATGGCGCCGCTCGGCCTTGTCCCAGTCGATGGTGGGACGGTGAATCCAGCGTGAATCGTGCGCCTTTTCCGCATCGCTCATGTAGGAGAAGTCGTTGAGCATGCCGATCTCGTCGCCATAGTAGAGCAGCGGGATGCCGCCGAACGACATGATCATTCCGTGCAGCAGCAGGATCAGGTCGATGCGCTGGTCGATGGTCTTCTGGTCATTCTGCTCAAGGGCCGTTTCCAGGCCGGCCAGGGAGGCCAGCGAACCGGATATGCGGGCGTCACCGCTTTTTTCATTGCGGCCAAAAGGCTGGCCCCGGGCCGGTGAGCCCTCGTACGCGCCGGTGAAATAGTCCACCAGGAACTTGCGGTGTGAGCGCGGTTCATACCCCGCCAGCCGGATGTCGGCATCGTCATAACCGAGACCGATGTCATCGTGGCAGCGGATGTAGTTGAGCCAGGTGGCACGGTCCAGCTTGTTGGGCAGGTTGCGTATGCCCTGTTCCAGCAGCTTTGTGTTGCGCGTGGCAACGGCATCCCACAGCAATGCCATGAAGGTCGCGTTGTAGGCGATTTCGCATTCCTTGGCGATAATCGCGTCTTCGCCGAAGTACTTGATGATCTCTACCGGCGCCACGATCGCCTCGGCGATGAACAGTACGCCGGGTGCGGTTACCTGGCAGCAGTCCTTGAGCAGCTGCAGGATCAGGTGGGCCTCGCGCTCGTTCTGGCAGGTTGTGCCGATCTTCTTCCACAGGAAAGCCACGGCATCGAGGCGCAGGATGTCGGCGCCCTTGTTGGCCCAGAACAGAAGGATGTCCAGCATCTCGATGAATACGGCCGGATTGCTGTAATTGAGGTCCCATTGGTAATGATTGAACACCGTCATGACCCACTTGCCCATGCCATCGTCCCAGGTGAAATTGCCGGGCGAGGTTTCCGGGAAGGTCTCGGGCATGGTTTCTTCGAACATGTCCGGCACGTCGCGGTTGTCAAAGATGTAGAAGTATTCCCGGTGCTTTGCTGACCCGGCCCGCGCCTGCTGCGCCCAGTCGTGCTGGTCAGACACGTGATTTACCACCACGTCCAGGGTCAGCAGCATTTCGCGCTGGCGAAGCTTGCCCGCCAGTTCGCGCAGGTCGTCGAGTGTACCGACGCGCTCGTCGACGTTGCGGTAGTCGCTGACGGCATAACCACCATCGCTTGCGCCCGGTGGGCACTGCAGGATCGGCATCACGTGCAGCAAATTGACGCCGAGTTCCTGCAGGTAACCGAGGCGCCGGCCCAGACCCTGCAGATCACCGGCAAAGGCGTTGGCGTACAGGGCCATGCCCACCCATTCCTGGCTGAGGAACCAGTTGTGATCTTTTTCACGCTCGACGTCGAGTCGCTTCAGTTCCCGCTCGCGACGGATGTACTGCACGGCCATGACCTCGACCAATCGCAGCAATTGCTCCTCGAAGTCGTCACGCTTGCCATAAAGTTGGTGGAACAGGGAATGTATGGCATAGAAATTGGCCCCGAGCCGGGTATAGAAGTGGCGCAGATCGCGCTTGCGGATCTCGGGTTTGAGCCGGTCAAGGATGCGGTTCAGCAGAGAATGTGAGACCTGTTCGTACATGATGCTTAGGTTCCCTAACTCAGCCGGATACCGGCTCGGACCCGGCCTGTCGAGTCAGCCACTGCTCAAGGAACGGCGCGTAGAAGCCCGGATCCATCACCGTTGCGCCCCGTTGCCCGACCAGCGCGGAAGCGAAGCGTTGCGCCCGCTCCAGGCTGACCTCGAGCGGCCAGCCTCGCAGCAGGCCGAGCACCATCACGGCGGCCAGGGCGTCGCCCGCGCCGACTGTATCGACGACCGTGACGTTGCCGGCCGGCCGCGTATCCCAGCGCTCGCCTGCGGCCGTGAATACCTCGGCGCCACGGGCGCCGTCGGTCAGCAGCAACCCCCGCAGGCCCCTGTCTTCAACAAACACTTCCGCCCTCCTGCGCGCCGTCGCTTCGCCTGGCGCCAGCTGATCCAGTTCGTCGCGGTTGAGCTTAACCCAGTGGGCGCCGCCGATGTGCCGCAAAACCTGCTCGCGCCGCCACCAGGGTGAGCGCAGATTGACGTCGACGAACACCAGGGCCGGTTGACTGTCGCGCAGACCCTGCCAGGCGCGCTGGCTGGTGGCGTCGCGCAGCGCCAGCGTACCGTGGTAGAGCAGGGTCATGGCCGGCGCCGCTGCGGGTGGCTCGACCGCGTCCCAGGCCGCCGGGTGCACGATGTCGTAGGCGGGCTCGCCGTTGGCGATACGCACCTGCACGCGCCCGGTGGGCAGGCGGCCATCGGTCTGCAGGCCGGAGGTGTCCATGGCCCAGCCCTGCATCGCGGTGCGAATCGCGGTGCCCTCGGCGTCGGAGCCCACCCGGCTGATGAAAAACGGTTGTTCGCCAAAGGCCTGCAGGTGCCAGGCGACGTTGAACGGCGCACCGCCCAGGACCCGGCGCCCATCCGGAAAATGATCGAACAGTACTTCGCCGAAAATACAGGGTCGGCCGCTCATGGCGCGGGCATCCCTGGGCCGGACGTGGCCGCGGACAGCCATTCGGTGACGTACGGGTGGTAATGCGCGATCCCTTCCAGCATGCCGGAGCTGTAATTGCCATTCATACCCAGCAATCCTCCCTCGGCGACATACAGGTACTCTTCGGTTTTGGCCTCCGCCGCCAGTTCGCGTGCAAGCCTCTTGACGTCCGGGCGACTGTTGGCGACAAGGACAGCCGGGATCGGGCTGATCAGCACTTCCATGTCGTTACCGCTGTCGCCGCAGAACACCGTGTGCTGAAGGTCAAAACCCTGTTCCCGCATCAGGGCCTCGATTGCATGTCGCTTGGAGGCACCGACCGGCAACACGTCCAACAGGCCGATATCGGCGATGTCGTCGACACTCCAGACCAGCCGTGCCTGGATGCCCGCGGCCTCCAGCCGGGGGCGGATTTCGGCCGACAGCTTGTCGATGTCCTGGTACAACGGCAGGTAATAACTGAGCTTCAGTCGATTCTGCTTGCTAAGCTCCTGCATGCGCAGCACCGGGAAACTCTTGAGCAGGGCCAACAGGTCGCCGTGCGAATGGCCGCCCCAGTATTTGGCGATCTGATCTTCCCAGCTGGTCAGATGTTGCCAGGAGCGTTCCTCGCCGACACGGTAGATGGTCGTACCGACGTCCCCGATGACGAAGTCCGGAAGCGGCAGCCGATACGTGGCAATTGCTTCTTCCACCAGGGCCCGGTGACGGCCGCTGACGTAGACCAGCGTGACCTCCGGCCGCGCCGTCAGTTCTGTGAAGCACCGCCTGGCGCCGGGCGATTCCGGCTGTGGGCCGTTTGGGATCAGCGTCCGATCCAGGTCGGTGCAGATGAGCAATGGGTCCGGCATCAACGCTCCCCTGTCTCGCTGCTGCCGAGAAAATCGTAGTGTTCGATGGCATCGAGCAAGCCGGCGGCGCCGGGTTGGTCGGAAAAGTACACCCGTTCCAGGTCGACCAACGCAGACAATTCTTCGTGATGGCGGTTGGCGACCACCACCGCCAGTGTATTGCCGCGCATCATGTCCTCGTCGGCTCCCGAACCGCCCGCCACCAGGATATGCTCCAGGGGAATGTCGAGGCGCAGGGCGGCATAGCGCAAGGCCTGGCCTTTCGAAGCACGCGATGGGATGACATCCAGGAACTGTCCGAAGGACAACAGGACGTTGGTGGTCAGTTCTTCCTGGTGCAGCAGTGTCGTGATCTGGTCCACGGAGGGTGCCTTGCTTGCGTCGTAGAAGTAGGAAACTTTCAGCGGACTCTGCTTCTCTTTCTTCTGCAGCTTCAAGCCGGGCAGATCGTCGAGCACTCGGCGCACCCGGTCTCGGTTCCAGTCGTAGTTGACATGATCGGCCCACCACCTGTCCTCGGTGAGTGCGGCGCCATAGTGGATCCGCGTGCCCAGGCTGCTGATCAACACGTCGGGAGTGGGCAGTTCATGCTTCTTGAGGATTGCCAGGGCGGCGTCGATGCGGCGCCCGGTGGCGATGCCAAAAGTCAGCCGTTTGCGGTTTTCTGTGATCGTGTCGCTAAAGCGCCGCAGGGCAGCAGGATCGCCCAACAGGGTCTGGTCTATATCGCTGATGATGGCGCGATCCCGGTAGCGGGCTGCCCGCACGGCTGGCCACTCGATCGGTGGCTTGCGTGGCTTGTCGATCAGCCCGCGCAGCTGGTCCAGGTAGCTTCGGGCATGGGCCGTCCAGGTGTAGTGCTTGCGCACGCCTGCCAGGCCATTGCGCGATGCTTCGTCCCAGGCCTCGCGATCCTCGAGTAGCCGCAGCAAAGCGTCGGCGATGGCCGCCGCGTCCAATGGGTCGACCAGGATACCGTTTTTGCAGTTCGAGATGATGTCCACGGGCCCGCCGTTTTCGGTGGCGACCAGTGGCAGCCCACTGGCGGCTGCCTCGAGCAGGGTCAAGCCGAAAGGCTCGGTCAACGCCGGGTTGA
>JAPHSB010000318.1 GCA_026193295.1 Lysobacterales bacterium | reverse complement strand
GACTTGCGCAGCAACAGCGCGAGCGAGCCCAGCAACGAGCCCCATACGCCGAGCGCCCACGCGGCGTCCACCCAGGCCGGGAAGCCATAGAAATACTCGAGTTGCTCGGGCGTGAAGTTCGCCATGTAGGACTCGATGCGGTACTGGGTCGCCGTGTAATCGAAAGCCCCCACGGCATTCCACAGCACCGCCAGGATGCCGACGATCCACAGGTGAACGGGCGTTTTGGGGGATTGGTTCATGTGTGGCTCTCCTCGTTGCTTTCTCAAAGATTAGCAAAGAATTTGATTTTTGTAGGACCGAATTCATTCGGGAATGTCATTTGCATTGAGCCTCCCCGCATGCAGAAACTTTTCCCGAATGAATTCGGTCCTACGTTCCGATAAACGAAGGCAGCTCCTGGCAGCTCACATGCTCGAAGATCAGCTCGGTCTCGATGTGCGAGACTTCCTCGCGCGAGGTGAAGGCCGTCATCGCCAGATTGCGCAGGTGCTCCGAGTCCCTGGTCCACACATGCACCAGGAAATCGATCGGCCCGGCCACGTGGTAGAAGCGCACCACTTCGGGCAGTTCCAGCGCGTGCTGCCGAAAGGCCTCGACGTCGGGCTTGTAGTGCCGCTTCAGCCGCACCGAGATCATGGCCTGCAAGCCAACCCCGAGCTTGGCGGGGTTCACCTCGGCCTTGAAGCCGGTGAGCACCCCCGCTTGTTGCAACAGGCGCGTGCGCACCAGGCAGGTCGAGGGCGCCAGCCCGACTCGCTCGGCCAGCTCTTTGTTGGATAACCGAGCATTGTTCCGCAGATGGCGGACGATTTCGTAGTCGATTCGATCCAGTGCGTTCATTCGCACATTTTACCGAATTATCTTCGGTTTGGAATTATTTCAAGGCATTTTATTCTAAAATAGCGATGAATAATGGAACCGTGAGACCGAATTCATTCGGGAGAATTTGTGCCAGGTTCGTCCCGGCACACAGGTCAACAAGGAGCACCACCATGAACGCACGCCACGTCGTCAAACACCCCAAACCCAAGAATCCGGTCGAGACGCTGGCCAACACCCGCCACGAGTTCGGCGAGCACGGCGGCGTCAACATGTCGATCGAGGCCAGCACCACCTTCACCGCCATGCACCCGGACATCCTGGCCGACATGTTTCACGGTGACAAGGGCCCGGACAAGGGCGGCTGCTACCTCTACGGCCGGCACTTCAACCCGACCGTCTACAACCTCTCGCGGCAACTGGCGGCACTGGAAGGCACCGAGGCAGCCTACTGCACGGCCAGCGGCATGGCGGCCATCGCCGGTACGCTATTCCAGCTGTGCGGCACGGGCGACCACATCGTCTCCGCCAACACGATCTACGGCGGCACCTATGCCCTGCTGCAGGATTTCCTGCCGGCCAAGGCCGGCATTACGACAACGTTGGTCGACATCAACAACCTGGCCGCGGTCGAAACAGCGATCACGCCGCGGACCCGGGTGATCTACGCCGAGAGCATCGCCAACCCCACCCTGCGCCTGGCCGATATCCCGGCGCTGGCCGACATCGCCCACCGCCATGGGCTCAAACTGGTGATCGACAACACCTTCAGCCCGCTGATCCTGAGCCCAAAACAGCTGGGCGCCGATATCGTCGTACACAGCATGACCAAGTTCATCGGCGGCGCCTCCGACCACATTGCCGGCGCCATCTGCGCCGACAAGGGCTTCATTTTGCAACTAATGGATCTGCACACCGGCGCCCTGATGCTGCTCGGCCCGACCATGGATCCGCAGGTTGCCTTCAACATCAACCTGCGCATCGCCCACCTGCCGTTGCGCATGGCCGAGCACGGGCGCCGCGCCCAGCTGTTCGCCGAACGGCTCAAGGACCTTGGCCTGGCCATCAACTACCCGGGCCTTTCCGAACACCCCGACCACGAGCGGATGAGCGAACTGCACTGTCCCGAATACGGTTACGGCGGCATCCTGACCCTGGACATGGGCACGGAAGAACTCGCTAACCAGCTGATGGACATGTTGCAGAACGACTACCGCTTCGGCTACATGGCGGTCAGCCTGGGTTACTTCGACACGCTGATGTCCTGCTCGGGTAGTACTACGTCGAGCGAGATGACCGAAGAAGACAAGGCCGCAGCCCACATCTCGCCGGGCCTGGTGCGCATGTCGGTCGGCTTCACCGGCACCACCGAGCAGAGGTGGCGGCAGTTGTATTCAGCGCTCGAGCGGCTGGGGGTGGTGAAGGCTGCGGCGAAACCGGGGGCTAAAGGCGGGCAGCGGCGCGCGTCTTAATTCCGTAACGGATGTAAACCAATCCCGAATAAATTCGGCCCT
>JAPHSB010000314.1 GCA_026193295.1 Lysobacterales bacterium | reverse complement strand
TCTCCTCGATCTCGGCCTGGTCGATACAACGCGCTGCGGCACTCGAGTAAGCGCGGGCCAGGCCGCCTGCGCCCAGCTTGATGCCTCCGAAGTATCGCGTGACGATCACCATGACCTGATCGATTCCTTTACCCTCGATCGCCGCCAGGATGGGCTTGCCTGCCGTGCTGGCCGGCTCGCCGTCGTCATTGAAGCGATACTGCTGATCGAGCTTCCAGGCCCAGCAGTTGTGCGTGGCGTTCGGATCCGCGACAGATCCGTAAAAGGCCAGCGTGTCCTGCACAGTGTCGATGCGTGTGGCGTGCGCGATGAAGCGGCTGCGCTTGATTTCGACTTCGCAGCGGGCTGGACCGGCCAGGGTGTACATCAGCGGTTCAATCGAGCAGTTCCGGCGGCAACGGGTAGTCTGGCCACGACCGGCGGAAGTCCGCCAGCTCCGCTTCCAGTTCTTCCAGGCGCCCGGCCGCGCGCAGCGCCAGCATTCGTTCGATCCAGGCCTCAGGATCAGGACCCGCCGCATCTTCCTCTACGGCATCCAGTGGGCGCAGCTGCGTTTCTTTACCTTGCATCGGTTGGGCTTCGCTTGCCGCCGCAGGGGCGATCTGCCGCAGCTCTGGCCGAGCTTTGCGTGGTTCATCCTGCATCATCTGCTCGTACTCTTGCTTTGTTTTCGCGGGGACGGGAGTATCCCGGTCCATCCGGAACCCGTCGCTGTCAGGCACGGGAGGCACAGGCCCCTGCTGGTCCTGGCGCACTACGATGGCCAGCGCCAGAACCACCACGATGGCCGAGGCGAAGGCGCCCAGCCAGCGCAGCGGGCGGCGCGGGCGCTCCAGGTGCCGGCGTGCGGTATTCAGCACCGCCTGGTCGATGAGATCCGGTGGTTCGGTTTGCTCCAGACCTTCCCAGGCGGAGCGCACAGCTGCGAGATCCGGATCGAATTCCGGTTTGTTGGGCTTGTCACGTGGATCGCTGTTCATGACTCTGCTCCGTCTTGCTCGCTGCCGACTGCAATTTTCAACTTGCCCACCGCATAGCGGAGTCTGCTCTTCGCGGTCTCGTGGCTGACCCCCGTGATCTCGGCAATCGTGCGCAGATCGAAACCCGCTTCAAGCTTCAGCAACAGGACCTCTCTTTGCTCGGTCGGCAGGGCGCTCACGGCCGCCGCCAGCCTGCAAGCCGCCTGCTCCCCGATGAGCGCCTGCTCGGGCCCCGGGTCGTCTGCGCGCATCGTTTCCGGCGACAGGTCACTGGACGGGCGGGAGCGCCGAAAATGATCAACGACATGGTTGTGCGCTATGCGGTACATCCATGCCTTGAAGGGCGCGCTGGCGGTATAGCTTGCACGTGCCCTGATGATCTTCTCCCAGCTGCCCTGGTAAAGATCGTTGGCAGTGGCGTCATCGCCGGCCTGGCGCAGGATATAACGGTACAAGGGCCCGCGATGACGCGCATACAGGCAGTCGAAGGCCGCCATGTCGCCGCCCGCGTATGCTTGCATCAGCGCTTCGTCACTGCGTTCCCGCATCGCCTGAGACTAGCACGACGCAGGGCCAATGGCACCCGCGTTCCCGGTCCGTTCCATCTACTGAAACGCGGGACTGCCCCGGATGGGGTTAAGCAAATGACAAAAGCGGATCGGTCGCCGGGCGTGGTGAAGAAATTGCCGTCCGGTCAGCGTACCGAATCGACGATACAGTCCAGTTTGCCATCCTTGAGCTGCGCGTCCACGCGATCCCCGCCGGCAACCTGGGTCACGCTGCTGATCACCGCTCCGGAATCGCCGGACGTCAGGACGGCGTAGCCCCGCGCAATGACGTCGAGCGGGCTGACAGCCTGCAGGGTCCTGGCGAGATCGCGCAACTGGTCCCGTCGCATCCTGACATTGGCCAGCGCCGAACGGTCCAGCGCCCGCCGGGCAACTGCAAGGCGCTGGACCAGGGTTTGCAGCTGCCTTTCCGGCGCCCGCGCGGCCAGCCGGCCGGACCAGGACTCCAATTGCATTCTGCACATGTCCTGATGACGCCGCATATTGCGTGAGAGCGCATCACGCAACCGTCCCACTCTTTGCGTCTGCTCGGCCAGTCGGACCGCCGGGTGCCGTTGCTGCAGCCGATGGTCCAGGTTATCCATGCGCTGCGTGTCCCGCCGCAGACGGTCCTGCATCCGCCGCGCGAGCTGACGCCTGGCGCGGGCAAAAGACTCCTTCAGGACAGCCTGGTCCGGGGTTGCAAGTTCAGCGGCGGCCGAAGGCGTGGGGGCCCGCAGATCGGCGACAAAATCACAGATACTGAAGTCAGTTTCGTGGCCGACCGCTGCAATCACCGGAAGCGTGGATGCGTGGATCGCCCGCGCGACCGACTCGTCATTGAATGCAACCAGATCTTCCAGTGAGCCGCCACCTCGGCCGACGATGAGCAGTTGCGCCCAGGCATGACGATTTGCTGCCTCCACCGCTGCGCGGATTTCCATGGCCGCCGCGCTGCCCTGAACCGCGACGGGATACAGGCGCACTTCGGCCAGCGGCCAGCGACGTTCGAGCACATGCAGGATGTCGCGCACGGCAGCACCCGAAGGCGAGGTCACGAGCCCGATTCGGGACGGGTAGGGTGGCAGGGCCTGCTTGCCACCGGGCTCGAACAGCCCTTCGGCTTCGAGTTTCTGCTTCAGCTCCTCGAAGCGGCGCTGCAGGGCGCCCTCGCCGGCCTCGCGGACGCTGTCGACGATCATCTGGAAGTCGCCGCGCGGTTCGTACAGGCTGATCCGGCCATGGGCGATGATCTGCATGCCGTTCTCCAGTCGCAGGTTGGACCGGCCGGCCGCGGAGCGGAACAGTGCGCAGCGTACCTGGGCCTTGTCGTCCTTCAGCGTGAAGTAGAGGTGGCCGGAGGCGGGCCGCGACAGGTTGGAAATCTCGGCTTCGAGCAGGATACGGGGAAAGCCCGCTTCAATGTGCAAACGGACTTCGAGGTTGAGTTCGCTGGGCGTGTAAACGTGTTCCGCGCTTTGATCCATCACCCGATGATAAACTCAGCGGCGAAAAAACGCATGTTGCTCAATCGACCCGCTCAGCGCATTATCGGTCGCAATCTGATGCCAGAGACGCTGGCGCAGCGAACCGCCAGTGGCGCCCAGTGATTACATTGACCGGCCAGCCGCGATATAATGCCTCGATTATCTCCGCGACGCCCGGTTCACACCGGGCGTCGGCACATTCCGAACACCCGCAGTGGAGGAGGTAGTCCACCATGCAATTGACCGGCGAAGCCCTGACATTCGATGACGTTTCCCTGGTGCCTGCGTATTCCGAAGTACTGCCCGGTGACGTTGAGCTCCACGCCCGTCTGACCCGTGAAATCGAGCTCAGGGCGCCCCTGATATCGGCTGCCATGGATACGGTTACCGAGGCCCGGCTGGCCATCGCGATGGCCCAGGAAGGGGGCATCGGCGTCATTCACAAGAACATGACGCTGGAGAAGCAGGCGGCACAGGTGCTCACCGTCAAGAAGTACGAGGCGGGCGTGATCAAGGATCCGATCACGGTCAATCCCAACACGACCATCCGCGAAGTTCTGGATCTGACCCACCGTCACAATATTTCGGGCGTGCCAGTGGTTGACGGCAACGAACTGGTGGGTATCGTCACCGCCCGCGACATGCGTTTCGAGAAACGTCTCGACGACCCGGTGCGCAACATCATGACCGGCAAGGACCAGTTGGTCACGGTCCGTGAAAACGCCAGCCAGGATGAAGTAATGGACCTGCTGCACCGGCATCGCATCGAGAAGGTGCTGGTGGTGAACGACAACTTCGAACTGCGTGGCCTGGTCACGGTCAAGGACATCCAGAAATCCAGCGACTTCCCGAATGCGGCCAAGGACTCCCAGGAACGGTTGCTGGTTGCGGCTGCAGTGGGCGTCGGTGGCGACACCGAGGAGCGCATCGCCGCGCTGGTCGCCGCCAACGTGGACGTGATCGTGGTCGACACGGCGCACGGTCACAGCAAAGGCGTGTTGAATCGAATCCGCTGGGTTCGCAAGACCTATCCCGACGTGCAGATCATCGGTGGCAA
The DNA here is from genome assembly GCA_026193295.1 of Lysobacterales bacterium. Lineage (GTDB taxonomy): Bacteria > Pseudomonadota > Gammaproteobacteria > Xanthomonadales > SZUA-36 > CALKKN01. The sequence goes on along the minus strand of JAPHSB010000314.1, from coordinate 5,469 downwards.
CGTTACCACCGGCGAGGGGGCCCTGGCCCTGGTCGAAGCCGGCGTGGATGGTGTGAAGGTCGGGCAGGGGCCCGGCTCCATCTGCACCACGCGGGTAGTGGCCGGTGTCGGTGTGCCGCAGGTGACTGCGGTGGCCAACGTCGCGGCGGCGCTCAAGGACAGCGGCGTTCCGCTGATCGCCGATGGCGGCATCCGCTTCTCGGGCGATTTTGCCAAGGCCATTGCGGCTGGCGCCTCGACCGTCATGATCGGGGGGTTGTTCGCAGGCACGGAGGAGGCGCCCGGCGAGGTCGAGCTGTTCCAGGGTCGGTCCTACAAGTCCTACCGCGGTATGGGTTCGATTGGGGCGATGCAGCAAGGCTCAAAAGACCGCTACTTCCAGCATGACGTTTCGGCTGAAAAACTGGTGCCGGAAGGCATTGAGGGCCGTGTTCCGTACAAGGGGCCCCTGTCGGGCGTGGTCCACCAGTTGCTGGGCGGACTGCGCTCATCCATGGGCTACATGGGTTGCGAAACCATCGAGAAGTTCCGGACGGAGTCCCGCTTTGTGCGCATAACCAACGCGGGCATCCGTGAAAGCCACTCCCACGACGTTCAGATTACGAAGGAAGCGCCGAACTACAAGTTGTCCTGAGCCGGAAGCCCGGCGTGCGGGGTCCTGACCGGGGTCATTGATCTGCGGTCCGATTTCCAGAACAATCGAGAGAGCATGGCAAACGATATCCATCAACACCGCATCCTGATCCTGGATTTCGGCTCGCAGTACACACAGCTGATCGCGCGGCGCGTCCGGGAAATCGGTGTTTACTGTGAAATCTGGCCCTGGGACTCGCATCCCGGGGACATCCGCGAGTTTGCGCCCCGCGGCATCGTCCTCTCGGGCGGACCCGAATCCGTGCACGCGGAGTACGGTCCCGAGGCGCCCGACATCGTCTTCGAGCTCGACGTCCCCGTGCTTGGCATTTGCTACGGCCTGCATACCATGGCAGCGCAATTGGGGGGCACGGTGGAGCCGTCATCTTTCAAGGAATTCGGCTACGCTCGCGTAGCCGTCGAGCAGCCAACGCGACTGCTGCAGGCGATCGAAGACCACATCGATGATCAAGGCCGGCCGCAGCTTGATGTCTGGATGAGCCACGGTGATAAAGTCACGGTGTTGCCGCCCGGTTTCGAGGTCGTCGGCAGCACTCCATCGGCGCCCGTTGCCGCGATGGCCGACGACGGGCGCGGTTTTTATGGGATCCAGTTTCACCCCGAGGTGACGCACACCGCGCAGGGCAAGCGGATCCTCGAACGGTTCGTGCACGACATCTGTGGTTGCCCCGAGGAATGGACCCCGGAGAACATCATTCGGGACAGTATCGCCCGCGTGCAGGCGCAGGTTGGCGCGGATCCCGTCATCCTGGGTCTCTCCGGCGGGGTGGACTCGAGCGTGGTGGCGGCCTTGTTGCACCGGGCGATCGGCGACCAGCTGACCTGCATTTTCGTCGATACAGGCATGTTGCGTTACCAGGAGCCGGAGCAGGTGATGGCAACCTTCGCGCGCCACATGGGCGTTCACGTGATCAAGGTCGACGCGCGGCAGCGCTTCCTGGAGGCGCTGAAAGGCGTGACCGACCCCGAGGAGAAGCGCAAGGTCATCGGGGGCCTGTTTATAGATGTATTCGAGGAGCAGGCCCGGGCGGTTGGTAACGCGCGCTGGCTGGCCCAGGGGACCATCTATCCGGATGTCATCGAGTCGGCGGGCAGCAAGACTGGCAAGGCCCACGTCATCAAGTCGCACCACAACGTAGGCGGATTGCCCGACTACATGCAGATGGAGCTGGTCGAGCCGTTGCGCGAACTGTTCAAGGACGAAGTAAGGAAAATCGGTGTGGAACTCGGATTGCCCAGAGAAATGGTGTTCCGGCACCCGTTCCCGGGTCCGGGCCTGGGTGTGCGCGTGCTCGGCGAGGTGCGCGAGGAATACGTGGACCTGCTGGCGCGGGCCGATAACATATTCATCCAGGAACTGATGGATGCCGGCCTCTACGACCAGGTCAGCCAGGCTTTCGCCGTGTTCTTGCCGGTCAAGTCGGTGGGCGTTACCGGCGACCAGCGTCGCTATGAGTATGTCGTTGCTTTGCGTGCGGTAGAAACGGTCGACTTCATGACTGCGCGCTGGGCGCGGCTCCCCTATGAATTTCTCGAAAAAGTTTCATTAAGAATAGCTAATGAAATCAATGGAATATCTCGTGTAGTTTATGATATTTCTGGGAAGCCGCCCGCCACCATCGAGTGGGAATGACCGGGCTTGACCGGGTCAAGCCCCATTCTGCAACTGATAAATCCCGACGTGCTGCGCTGTGTCGCTGATTATTCCGCACGGTTTGCCGCCGCGCAGCCATTCCCCCACATCGTCATCGACAGTTTTCTGAGCGGGGAGTTCTGTGCCGATGTCTGTGGCCAGTTTCCGCCGTTCAGCGAAAAAGCCGCCCTCAACGAGGACGGCCTGGTGGGCGGCAAGGCGGTGCAGGACCGTGTGCGTGCACTGGGCCCGGCCTTCGAGCGGATGGATGACCTGGTCCAGTCACCCGAGTTCCTGGGGCTGGTCGGTCACCTCACCGGTATCGATCAGCTGCGCTTCGACCCCTGGTATTTTGGCGGTGGAACGCATGAGAATCGCCAGGGACAGGATCTCGATCCTCACATTGACTTCAACTACCATCCGATCACGCATCAGCATCGACGGCTCAACCTCATCATTTATCTGAACGAAGCGTGGGATGACCGGTGGGGCGGATCATTGCAGCTCCAACGCAACCCGAGGCTTTCGCCGGCAGATGACGAGATCGTGACGGTCACTCCGCTGATGAACCGTTGCGTAGTATTCGAGACCAGTGAACGCTCCTGGCACGGCTTCGAGAGAATCAATCTGCCGCCAGACAAGCAGCACCTTTCCCGCCGCTCCTTCGCCGTTTACTTCTATACGGACTCGCGGCCGGCGGATGATACGGCTGACGAACATTCCACAATTTACGTTGAGCGCCACTTGCCGGAGCGCTTCGTTCCGGGCCACACGCTTGGCGAAGAGGACGTGCTTGAGTTGCGCGCCCTGCTGAGCCGGCGTGATCAACACCTGCAGCGGCTCTACCGCCAGGTTCGGGAAGCGAACGGCCGGCTCAACCGGTCCTGGCTGTACATAGCCGAGACGCAGTTGCGGCGACGGGTTTACGAGTTCGAGAACGCCACTTCCTGGCGCATCACCGCACCGCTAAGAGCCATCAAGCGAGCGCTCGAGCGCGGGCACGGCGGCAGTAGCGACTCGTCAACGCAGAATGACTGACGGCAAAACGTTTAGCGACGCCGATCGCCGCTGGATGGAACGCGCATTGGACCTCGCGCGCCGGGCGGAGGCCGAGGGTGAAGTGCCGGTAGGCGCCGTGGTCGTGAACGAGACGGGCTTGCTCGGTGAAGGCTGGAACCGCAACATTGGCCTCAGCGACCCAACAGCCCATGCCGAAATCATCGCGTTGCGCGAAGCCGGGCACCGGCTGAACAACTATCGCTTGCCGCGTTGTACCCTTTACGTGACTCTGGAACCCTGCGCGATGTGCGTCGGCGCGGCGATCCATGCCCGGCTTGAACGCCTGGTCTTTGGGGCAGTCGATCCGAAAACCGGCGCGCTGGGCGGCGCCTACAGCCTGCCGGCGGCCCACCGCCACAATCACGAATTGGCCTTTGCGGGCGGCTTGCTGGAGCAGGAAGCCGCCGCCCTGCTGCGTGATTTCTTCAGGCGGAAGCGCCAGGGCAGCGGCTGAGAGCGATCCAGAGCACGACCCGTCCTGAGCCCTCGGTTCAGGGCAGGGGAAGATTGAGCAGGGTGATTTGCAGCTGTTCCAGGTATTCATCGAGCGCCTGCTTCCGTCCGTCGTCCTGCGCTGCCTGGGCCTGCGCGAATGCAGCGCGCAGGTTTCCGTACGTCTCGCCCAGGGGAAGCCCGGCAGAATAAAGCACCTGCACGATCAACTGGTGTATGGGCATGCGTTCCGGCAGTCGCGAACGCAGCGGGAAATTGCTCATCACCAGGTACGGAGTCAGTTGCTGAAACGCCGCTTGCCCGTCGTCGAATCCCAGGGCATCGAAGCTCTGGTTCAGTCCCGGCAGATGGTCGCCGAAAAAGATCAGTACCGTTTTCCGCGGTCTTTGCCGGGTGAATTGCCAGAGCCGCTCCAACTCCGTGACCGCGTTTTCGGCGTGGAACAGGAATTGCTGCAGCGGCTTGTCGGGCACGTCGTTCGCCGCCTCGGGAAGCGGGATGTCAGCAACAGAGTCCGGCAGCCGTGAGCGGCGGTTAGCATTCCACGGGCCGTGATTTTCCATGGATATCCCCAGTACGAACCGCGGAGCATCGGACTCGCGTGGTTCGAACAGGGCGAGGATCTGGTCGGTCAGCACGGAGTCGGCCGGCCAGAAACCCACCCGCTCGGGATCCCGGATGTCCTCGAGCGCGATATAGCGGTCGAAACCCAGCTTTGGCATGGCACTGTTGCGGCGCCAGAAGCTTCTCAGGTTGGTGTGAATGGCCGTCGTGTCGTAACCCAGGGACTTCAGATACCAGGGATAGGAATAGATCGGGCGATTGACGACACTGACGTAGGGATAGTCCAGTCCGCCGAAAGTCGCAAACGGAATGCCCGTCAACAGTTCGAATTCCGACCGGGGCGTGTTGCCGGCGAAAGTCGGCACCGCCAACGAGCCCGACTGGCCCTCGGATTCCAACTCGCAGAATTGGGCAAGATACTGGCAGGGCTCCACGCCCTTGAGCACGGCGGGATCGAAGAAACTCTCGCTCAGCACCACCACGATGTCGGGATAGTCCGACGTTGCGCCGGGAGTCTCCTCCGGAAGCTCGGGCAGGAAGTCGGGTCGCCTGATACTGACGGGGTCCACTTCGGGGAAATCGTAAAGGATGTATGAACTGGATCGTGCCAGCGAGGCGATCAGGCCATTCGCCTTGACATTATCCCGGGCTTCCCAGTCCATCCGCACGATCAGCCCCGAGTGATAGAGCGAACCCAGCGGCTTGTCGGCTGCGCTGAGGCTGATCAGAAGCAAGGTCGACAGAATGGTCATCGCCAATGCGGGCCACCATCCGAAGACCGGCTTTTCCCACTTCCATCCGATGGCATTGAAGGCGAGGAACACAAATGCCGCCAGGACAAGAGGGCCGTTATTGACATAGCTGCCCAGCAGATCGAAACCGGTTACGACCTGGGGCATGAGCAGGATGTCGTTGAACACGACCGGTTCGCGCAGTTCCTCCAACTTTACCCTGTTGACGAAAAACAGGACCTGGGTCAGCGCAAACACCCAGATCACGCTCAGCATCGGCCGGCGGCTCAGTCCCAGAACGATCAGGGCGAGCAGTCCCAGCGGCAGCGCGTTGAGCAGGATGCGTTGCCAGGGCAATTCGCCCGGAAGATTGGG
>JAPHSB010000029.1 GCA_026193295.1 Lysobacterales bacterium | reverse complement strand
GCCTCGACATCCCGCATGTGATCCAGCAACCGGTCGATATCGCGCACCGGCTGGCGGGAAATTTCCAGGAACGGCGAGGGGATTTTCTGCAGTTGCAGTGTCACCCGGGTCACGATCCCGAGCAGGCCCATGCCGCCGATCACCGCGCGGAACACGTCGCCATCGGTGTTGCGATCGAGTTCCATCAGTTCACCCGAGGCGGTGAGCAATTTCAGGGCCACCACCTGGTCACCGAAATTGCCCACGCGCCAGCCGTCCCGGCCATTCACGTTGCAGCCAAGGGCGCCGGCGACCGTGATGGTCGATTCCGAGGGAATCGACGCGAGATCGAAGCGCTTGTGCAACACGTGCTGCAGGACCTCGATCATCGTCACGCCCGGTTCCACGGTAATGCGGCCCGTGTCTTCGTCAAAGCCCAGGATGCGATTGAATTTCGACGTATCCAGGATCAGGTTGCGGTCGTTCAGGATGACGTCGCCGTAGCTGTAGGCGCCTCCCCGGGCGCAGATCGAGAGATCGTGCCGCTGGCAGAACGCGATGGTTTCGCGGCACTGATGCTCATTCGTGGGGCGCGCAACCAGGCAATCGGCATGCTGTGTGCCAATCAGGGCGGCGACGGACTCCCATTGCATGTAGTCCGGCAAGGATTCGGTAATCTGCGGTTTCAATGGTTTCGTGATTGCTGGACGATGGGCCGTTGGCGCACTCAGGCGGAGCTCGAGCCGTTTTCGCGCAACGTCACCCCGGCATTGTGATCGACGGAACTGCGGACATGCAGTGCATGGACGTATATTATGGGCATTGCTTTCGTTCAGGCAAGCTCTCCTCGCGCCGCCAGATGCGGCGTCGCTGGCCTCACGGTGTGAAAAACATGAATTCATCCAAGTTTTCGCGGTGGGCGATTGATAACCGCAACCTGGCGCTCGTGTTGCTGGGTTCCCTGTTGTATGTCGCCTTCATCGGCCTGCGCGACCTGTGGTATCCGGACGAGCTGGATATCGGCGAGGTGACCCGGGCCATGTTCCTCAGCGGCGACTGGATATCGCCGCGCCGCATGGGCGTTATCTGGGTCGACTACCCGCCCATGATTTACTGGACCGGCACTTTTTTTTCACACCTGCTGGGTGACATGTCCGCGTTTTCGCTGCGCTTGCCGAACGCGCTGGCGGCCATTGGCACGGGCCTCGTCACCTGCATGGCGGCTTCGCGCTGGTTCGGTGCGCGCGCCGGGTTCTGGGCCGGCCTCGCCTTGCTGACCTTCCAGTATTTCCTGTACCAGGGCAACAGTTACCGGCCCGACATCCTGTTCACCCTTGGGATCACGGCCGGACTGCTTGTTTATGCCGAGGGCGCCGGGGAAAACCCCCGCTGGTGGTTGCGCGCGGCCGGCTTCGCATTCCTGGGCCTGGCCATGTTGTCCAAGGGCCCGCTGGGGCTGTTGCTGCCCGGCCTGGTGCTGACCTTGTGGCACGGCACCCGCCGCGAATGGCGGCGTGTCCTCGAGCTGGCGCCGCTGGCACTGGTTTCCCTGGTGATCTATGTGCCCTGGTTCGCTGCTACCGCGGATGCGATGGGTTGGAGCAATATCCTGTATGAGCTGTACGCGCAGAACCTGGAGCGCTTCCAGGACGGCTCGATCAGGGGCCACCAGAAACCATCCCTCTTCTACTATTTCAGAAGCTTCTGGGTCGATTTGCACCCCTGGTCCTGGTTGCTGCCGGTGGCGGCCTGGTGGGTCGTGCGTTCCGGCCGTTGGCGTGATTCCAGGGTTCAACTGCTGCTCTGGTGGTTCGGTGCATTCTTCGTTTTCCTGAGTATCGCCGAGACCAAGCGCCAGTTGTATCTGCTGCCTGCCTATCCGGCCGCTGCCCTGCTGCTCGGACCCTGGCTGGCCAGTGTTGGCCGGACCGGGGCGGAGGCGCCGGCCGATGCCCCTGGCGCTCTGCCGGTCCGCATTTATTCTTTGATCCTCGCGGTTGTCTTCACCGTGCTTGGCATTGGGCTGCTGGTGGTGGTAGCCCGTTACACGTCCTTCCTGGCGCGTTTTGACCTGCACGAGCAGTGGCTCGAGGTCGCGCAACTGGCGCGCGTGCCTTTCGCGGTAACAGGCATCGTATTGCTCCTGTCCGGACCCTGGATTGGACTGGCCGGCTGGCGCAACCAGGCCCGTGCGGCGCTCAATCGAATCGCGGTGGCTCACGTCGTGCTGTATGTCGTTCTGCTGAGCCTGGTGCTGCCGGCCATGGAACCGACCAAGTCTTACGCGCCCCAGAGCGCCTGGATCAGGGAACAGATCGGCTCGGAAACGCATTTCGGCATGGTCTATCCCACCGGCTCGAAGGCCAGCACCGGCCGGATGCATCCGTCGGGAATCGCCAGGCGGGGCGGCTTTGCCTACCACACCGATGCCATGGTCGATCTGCTGTATTCCCAGGAGGAGGTTGACAGCTTCTTTCGCGAGCATCCGAAATCAGTGGTGCTGATCCACGAAGGATCGGTCGACCTGGTCTTCTCCGGCCGGGAGGCGGAGTGGCAGGCCCGCGTTATCGGCCGGTTGCGGACCGGCGCGCATGTCTACGTGGTGGTCCGCGGGCCGGAACAGGAGCCTGTTCCGGACGGGGCGCCCGTCGAGTAGCATCGATAGTCCGACCAGGCCGGAAAACGTGCGCCGGCGGTGGGCTAAGCGTGGAGCTGTGCCAGGTACTCGCCGACGCCCTGTTCCACCGTCCGGAACGGCTGGTCATAACCGGCGGCGCGCAGTGCGCTCATGTCGGCCTCTGTGAAGCTCTGGTAGCGCCCTTGCAGGTTCGCCGGAAACGGGATGTACTCGATCTTGCCACGGCCGTGGAAATCGATAACTGCCCGGGCGACGTCGTTGAAGGTCTGACTCTTGCCGGTGCCGAGATTGAAGATTCCGGACACGCCGGGACTATCGTGTAACCACAGGTTGACCGCGGCGATGTCGGCGACGTAAATGAAATCCCTTCTCTGCTCGCCGTTTCCATAACCGTCGCAACCCTCGAACAGCCGGGCGATCCCGGTTTCACCGAGCTGGCGGTCAAAATGCCACGCCACGCTGGCCATCCTGCCCTTGTGCTGTTCGCGCGGCCCGTAGACGTTGAAATACCTCAAGCCGACGACCTGGCTCCTGGCGTCCGGCAGGTGGCGCCGAACGTAGCGATCGAACAGCGTCTTCGAGTAGGCGTACAGGTTGAGCGGTCGCTCGTTGACGGGATCTTCGTTGAACACGCTGCCGTCCCCGTAAACCGATGCGGAGGAGGCGTACAGGAACGGAATCTGGCGCGCGAGGCTGTAATGCAACAGGTGCTTGGAATACTCGTAGTTGTTGTCGAGCATCAGGCGGCCGTCCCATTCGGTCGTGTCCGAACAGGCGCCCTGGTGGAAAATGGCCGACACCCGGCCGACGTTCGCTCCGGCCTTGATGCGGGACAGGAATTCGTTCATGTCGACGTAATCGCTGATCTTCAGGTCCGCGATATTGACGAACTTGGTGCCGTCACTGAGATCGTCGACCACGAGAATGTTTTCGTGCCCCGCGGCATTGAGCGCCGCCACGATATTGCTGCCAATGAATCCTGCGCCGCCCGTCACCACGATCATCGTCGCGACCTCCCCACTTCTGTTCTCATCCCGAAATCCTGCGCACCAGTTCAGATGTGCTCTTGTCCTTGACCAGCGGCACCAGCACCACGCGTCCGCCCCAGGCCTCGACTTCCGCCCCGCCGACGACCTGGTCTTTGCTGTAGTCGGCGCCTTTGACGATCACGTCCGGGCGCAGCGCCTTGATCAATTCCAGCGGAGTAGGCTCATCGAACAGCACGGCCGCGTCGACCGCCGCCATCGCCGAAACCACCAGGGCGCGGTCTTCCTGGCCGTTGAGCGGCCGTGTTTCGCCTTTCAGCCCGCGTACGGACCGGTCGGTGTTGATGCCGACGACCAGGCGGTCCCCTTCGCGCGCCGCCTGGTGAAAGAGGGCCACGTGGCCGGCATGAATGATGTCGAAGCAGCCGTGGCACATGACCACGACTTCGCCCGCTTCGGGAACGGCGACAAACTCCTGCCGGGTCAGCGGCTCATTCACACCATTCATCATCCAACGGTAAGCAGTTATGGGCATAGCCTTTTCTCCTCTGAATTAATTTCAGGTGTTCTCTTCTCGGGGCCTTTAAACGCGGTCTGTTCGGCAAGTTTGAGAAAGATGTCGCGCAGGCTCTCCGGCATAGTGCTGGGGCGCCGCGATTCGCGTTTGACCCAGAGATGTCTGGTGTAACCCGTTGACAGAAGCTGGTCACCGCGCGTGACCCGGTAGCTGAATTGCAGGCTGCGGCTTGCCACCCAGTCGAGCCAGCAGGTGACTCGGACCGAATCGCCGTAGCAGGCGGCCAGTCGGT
>JAPHSB010000162.1 GCA_026193295.1 Lysobacterales bacterium | reverse complement strand
GCGTTGCACTGCTGCGGCTATGGCCTGCCTCGCGATAGACCACTTCCAGTGGCGCGCGGCCTTTGAAAAACTTCGCCCCGCGGCGTGTGTCGAGATGCTCGCGAAAGCGGCGGTCGACGTCCGTGCTGACCCCGGTGTAGAGGCTGCCGTCGTCGCAACGGATGATATAGACGCTCCAGTCCTTGTCACATTGCATGTTGCGAGCCCCTGCCGATGGCGCTTAGATTACCAGACAGCAAAGTCGGCGGCCTTTCACCAAGGCCGCCGACGCCGACCTGAAGGGAGATGCCCGGTGGATATGAAATCGATGCGCGACGATGCCGCTGCACTAACCCGGCGATTCCTGGCCAACTGGACCCGCTTCCTGGCCATCCACCTGGCGGTGAGCGTGTTGGTGTTCACCATCCTGACGCCTGCGGCTACCGGGCTGCTGAGGTTGGCGGTTTCCCTGTCGGGCAGCGCCGCCCTCTCGGACCAGGACATCCTGTTCTTCGTTCTGAGCCCATACGGTTTCATCTGTGCGCTGGTGCTCGGGTCGATCTTCTCCATCATCATCTTCCTCGGGCACGCGGCCCTGCTGGTGGTCGCCGCTTCGACCAATGCGGGCGAAGCAGCGTCGGTAAAACAGGTATTGCTGTTCCTGGTCGGACGGATGTCCAGCCTGTTCCAGCTGGCCCTGCTGATACTGCTGCGTGTGCTGCTGAACCTGCTGCCATTCGTATTGCTGCTGCTTCTCGTGTTCCAACTGCTGCTGTCCGACTATGACATCAACTACTACCTGGCGGAGAAGCCGGCAGAGTGGCGGTGGGCGATTGCACTGGGCAGTGTGATTGGCCTGGCCTGCGGCGCCAACCTGCTAAGGCTGTTCATCAACTGGATTTTCTGCCTGCCGCTATCGATGTTCAGCGGGCGCTCGCCGCGGCAGGCACTGGCGGACAGCAAGCGAGCGGCAAGGGGTCACCGCGGCGCGATCGGCGCCTGGCTGCTGGCCTGGCTGATCGCCAGCCTGCTGCTGACTGCGACCGTGTCGGCGCTGCTTACGCTGGCCGGCATGTACCTGATCCCACATGCTGCCGGTTCAATCAAGGCTCTGTTGTTGGCCCTCGGCCTGGTCTCGCTGACCGGCTTCGTGCTGTACTTCGCGGTCACCTTCGCGGCTTCCGCCTGGCTCAGTTTGCTGATCATGAAGCTGTTCACCGATCGCGGCTTGCGCGCTGAAGTGCGCCCCGAGTCCATCGCCGACACCGCTGTGAGCCACCCGCTGCTGGCCGACCGCCGCGTGTTCGCTTGGGGTTTGCTGGCCGGTTTCGTGGCCGCCCTGTTGCTGGCCTGGCTGCTGATCGAGCGGCTGCAGTTTGAAACGCCGACCAGCATCATGGCCCATCGCGGCGCTTCGGCAGCGGCGCCGGAGAACACCATCGCCGCGATCGAGCTGGCCATCGACAGCGGCGCCCAATGGGTCGAAATCGACGTGCAGGAAACCGCTGACGGCCGGGTCGTGGTGATCCACGACAGCGATCTCAAGAAAATCGGCGGCTCCGCGCTGACGGTGGCCGGCTCCACGCTGGAGCAACTCCAGCAGGTGGATATCGGTTCCCGGTTCGACCCCGGGTTCGCCGACCAGCGCATCCCTACGCTGGAAGCGGTGCTGAATCTGTGCAAGGGCCGCATCGGTGTCAATATCGAGCTGAAATACTACGGCAAGCAGGTCCGGCTCGAAGAGCGCGTCGCCGAGATCGTCGAGCGCACCGGCATGACGGACCAGGTCCTATTCATGTCGCTCAGCTACGAGGGCATCCAGACGCTGCGGCGGCTACGGCCTGAGTGGAAAGTGGGGTTGCTGTCTTCAGTCGCTGTCGGCAACCTGGCAGACCTCGATCTCGACTTTTTGGCTTTGAACGGGCGTGCCGGGTCACGCCACCTCATCCGAGCAGCCCACCAACGCGGCAAGGAAGTTTTCGTGTGGACGGTCAACGACCCCATCGGCATGGCCAGCATGATCGGGCGTGGAGCGGACGCGCTGATCACCGACGAGCCGGCTCTGGCCGTCGAAGTGCTGAGTCAGTTCGAGCGACTGGAGCCGGCCGAACGCCTGTTGATCCAGTTGGCCGATTTCTTCGATCGGCCGGGGCTCTACCAGGAGCAGTGAACGCTGGCAGACGGCCCTTCCACGCGGTATGGGCAGGCCTCGCCCTCAGCCATTAAGCCAGTTGACTACTTTCAAGCCCGGCACGCGCGAGAATTCACGATC
>JAPHSB010000433.1 GCA_026193295.1 Lysobacterales bacterium | reverse complement strand
GCGGCGGTGCGGGCCTCTGAAACCAGAGCCTTGACGCGCTCGCTGACCTGGGCGCCAACGCCCTTCCAGTAATCCACGCGCTCCAGGTCCAGGCGCAAACGCTCTTCCTGGCCACGGGCCACCGGGTTGAAGAACCCCAGCCGCTCGATACTGCGGCCATCGCGTGCCTTGCGGCCGTCCATTACCACGATGTGATAAAACGGCTGCTTCTTCGCGCCGCCGCGTGACAATCTGATTTTTACCATGTTAGTCGAATCCAGTTGAATCTCGGCAAACGGAACATTTTACGCTGATTCCGGGCAAAAGGAAACATTGCAGTGGAATGACTTTCCAGCCGATGCAGGAAAATTCGCGAATGAATTCGGTCCTACAGGTACCCGTCCTGCCAGGGGCCGGTGATCGCCACGGTGACGCCGGGCGAATAGATGTTGAGGAAAAGCCAGGCGCCGTCGTGCGAGAACGTCGCCCCGGCCCATTCGCTGTTGAGCGCCGTACTGGCCAGATCATGACCGCCGTATGTGCCGCGCAGGTCCGGATTGACCTGGCAAAAACGGAACAGCTCCCCGGCGCGGGTCAGGCCCGCCACCGTCTGCGCTTCCTTGTTCATGGTCAGCCGGTCCTCGCAGATGAGCAGGCTGCCCCGCGGGCTCATGACGATGTTGTCCGGACCGGAAAAAAAGTCGTGGCCGGAAGACTCGTAGACCTGCCAGATCTTTTCCCGCTGCGGGTCGTATTCCAGGACGTAGCCGGCCATGGCGCGCCCACCCAGCTTGGACGTGAAATAGACCCGCCCTTCGGCAAAGGCGCAACCCTCAAGCGCGATGAACCTCGACGCCCCGGCCGCCAGGCCCTGGCTGACCACGCCGTCGCCATTGCGATTGCCCGCCGTGAAGCCCTGCGTGGGATCCGCTATGTCCACCCAGCCGACATCCATCTCCACGCCCGTCTGCAGATAATCGCTCATGTCCGGCCGCCGCTCCACTTTCATCATCTGCAGCCGGCCGCCCGCGCTCAGCTGGCCCGGCACATCGGGCAGGTAGCGGTAGAAACCCGCGTTGGGTCCGTTGTCCTCCGTCAGGTAGGCAATGCCAGAGACCGGATCGATCGCCACCGCTTCATGGTAGAACTGCCCCATGGCATAGATCGGCTCGGGCCGGGCCACGCCGGTGGCGGGCACCTCGAAAACGAAACCGTGTTCGCGCCGGGCGCCGGCCAGATTCCAGAACAGCTGCTTTTTCGACTTGGGCAGGTGAGTCAGCGACGGCGCGTGCGGCGCCTCCTCGCAGGACAGCCAGGTGTTCCAGGGCGTGACCCCTCCGGCACAGTTCATCAGCGTGCCGCCGAGGCTTACCCAGGAGTCGACCAGGCGCTCCCGGGCGGTGTCGAAAACCAAAGTGGTGGTGCCGCCAGGCGTGGCGTCGTAAGCCGTGGCCGGGTTGCCGATGGGCCCCGACGACCCCTGCAACTCGTGATTGCGCACCAAGGTAACGCGGCTGCCTTCCTGCTGAACCACGCCCATGCCGTCCGCGGCGCCGGGTACCGGGTAGCCGTCGTGCAGCTGCGAACCCGCCCAGGAAAACGTCCGGTAGCGAAAGCCCTCGGGCAGGCGCAGCAGTGGCAGGCCGGTATTTTCGTCGGCAACCACCCGCAGCGGACCCATGGATTCCGCAATCTCCCGGCCCTGGCGGCTTTCCGCGTATCTCGCGTAGGCGAACAAACCAAGAGAGACCGTTCCGGCTCCGAGCAGACCGGCGGCCAGAAACTGCCGGCGTGATGTACGACTCATTGCCAGTTCAGAAGGGCATTTTGCCGCCAGGGAATTTGCCTGGGGGCAACTGGCCCTGCAGCTTGCCCATTTTGCGCATCATGCGCGCCATGCCACCCTTGCCCATCTTCTTCATCATCTTCTGCATCTGGTTGTGTTGCTTGAGCAGCCGGTTGACGGCCTGGATCTGGGTACCGGAGCCGAGCGCGATACGCTTTTTACGCGACCCGCGGATGACGTCCGGGAAGTGACGCTCATGCGGCGTCATGGAATTGATGATGGCAATCATCTGCCGGGTCTGGCGGTCGTCGACCTGGGATTTCACCTGGTCGGGCAGGTTGCCCATGCCAGGCAGTTTGTCCACCAGTCCGCCAAGACCACCCATGTTCTGCATTTGCTCCAGCTGTGATTTGAAATCTTCCAGGTCGAAGCCCCGGCCCTTGCGCATCTTGTTGACCAGCTTTTCGGCCTGCTGGTGATCGACCTTGCGGTGAACCTCCTCAACCAGGGACAGCACGTCGCCCATGCCGAGTATGCGCGAGGCGACGCGGTCGGGGTGAAAAGGTTGCAGGGCATCGGTTTTTTCGCCGGCACCGAGGAATTTGATCGGCTTGCCGGTAATCTGCCGCACCGACAGCGCAGCGCCGCCACGGGCATCGCCGTCGGTCTTGGTCAGCACGATGCCGGTCAAGGGCAGCGCGCTGTTGAAAGCAGCCGCCGTGGTGGCCGCGTCCTGGCCGGTCATCGCGTCCACGACAAACAGGGTCTCGTGCGGCGTGACGGCCGCATGGACCTCGCGAATTTCGGCCATCATGGCTTCATCGACGTGCAGCCGGCCGGCGGTGTCCACCAGCAACACGTCGCACATCTGCCGGCGGGCCTCGTTGACCGCCTGCCGCGCGATGTCCGCGGGTTTCTGGTCCACCGAAGAAGGCTGGAAAACGGCGCCCACCTGGGCGGCCAAAGTTTTCAGCTGCTCAATGGCGGCGGGCCGGTAGACATCGCAGCTGACGACCATCACGCGTTTCTTTTCGCGTTCGATCAGCAGGCGCGCCAACTTGGCGGTCGTCGTGGTTTTGCCCGAACCCTGCAAACCGGCCATCAGCACCGTAACCGGGGGCTGCGCCCTGAGATCAAGCGCCTCGTTCTGCACGCCCATGATCTGCACCAGCTCGTCGTGAACCAGCTTCACCATGGCCTGGCCCGGCGTCAGGCTCTGCAGAATCTCCTGGCCGAGCGCCTTTTCGCGCACCGCGCCGATAAACGCCTGAACCACCGGCAGCGCCACGTCAGCCTCGAGCAAGGCAATGCGCACCTCGCGCAGTGTTTCGCTGATGCCGTCCTCGGTCAGGCGGCCCTTGCCGCGCAGTTGTTGCACGGTCCGGGACAGGCGCTCGGTCAGATTCTCGAACATGGATTACTCCGGAAGCAGATGGCGTCGCAGTTGATTGACCTGTATTGTAACCAGCGCTGATTACTCAGGTATTATAGCCTCAGAAGAAAGCGGCTAGCGGAACCAAATGGCCCACGATTATCCACTGATCCTCGCAGCTGCCCTGTACATCGTGGCGGCGGCTGTGCTTTACAACTCCATCAGGAAACGCTCTGCCGGCTGGCGTAACGTTTCCTTCGGGTTCGCCGTTGCCGGCGCGCTGCTCCACACCGGCGTCCAGTTCAATCACTGGTTCGGCGCCGCGCTACCGGACGTGAGCCTGCCGCACCTCCTGTCCCTGTGCGCGCTGGTTATCATACTGCTGCTGCTCGCCTCGACCGCGACCCGGCAGAAACTTTACGCAGCCGGCCTGATCGCGCTGCCGATCGCCGCGGGCGTATTGCTGCTCGAATGGATCGTTCCGGCGCACGCGATTCCGCTCAAGGAGGCATCACCGGGAACTACTGTGCACTTGATCAGCTCGGTGCTGGCGTTTGGCCTCCTGAGCATTGCCGGTGTTTACGCCTTGTTCGTATTCATCATCGATCATTTCCTGCGCCGCCACCATCTCAATCCCCTGGTACGCAGCCTGCCGCCACTGGAAGTGCTGGAAGACCTCCTGTTCAAGCTGATCGCGGCCGGCTTCACGCTGCTGACGGTGTCGCTGGGCAGCGGCATGATGTTCATCAACGACATTTTTGCCCAGCATCTCGTGCACAAGACGCTGCTGTCCATCATGGCCTGGCTGGTGTTCGGCGTTCTGCTGTGGGGACGCTGGCGCTATGGCTGGCGTGGCAGCCTGGCCGTCCGGCTGACCCTGGCGGGAATCATCCTGCTGCTGCTGTCCTACTTCGGTAGCAAACTCGTATTGGAAAACATCCTGGGCCGGAGCTGGCAATCCTGATTCATGGAAGAAGTCCCCCTTAGCACCCTCTACATCGTCCTGTTTATCCTGATCCTGCTGTCCGGGTTTTTCTCGAGCTCGGAAACCGGCTTGATGGCGATCAACAAGTATCGCCTCCGGCACCTGGCCAATATGGGCCACCGCGGAGCGAAGCTGGCCCAGATCCTGTTGCGCAAGCCCGATCGCCTGATCGGCTTGATCCTTTTGGGCAACAACCTGGTCAATATCATGGCGGCGTCGATCGCCACGATCATCGGCATTCGGCTGTTCGGCACCAACGGACTGTGGATCGCTTCGCTGATCCTGACCGTGGTCATCCTGATTTTTTCGGAAGTGGCGCCGAAGACCCTGGCGGCCGTGCACCCGGAGCGGGTCGCGTTCCCTGCGTCCTACGTCCTCTACGTGCTGCTCAAGGTGCTCTATCCCGTGGTGTGGCTGGTGAACGGCCTGGCCAACCTGGTGCTGAAGCCCTTCCGGGTTCACACCAATGTCGAGCTGATGGAGCACCTGAACCGCGAGGAGCTGCGCACGCTGGTGAAGGAAGGTGGCAAGCAGATTCCGGACGACCACCAGCGCATGCTGGTCAACATTCTCGACCTCGAGCAGGCGACCATCGAGGACGTGATGATCCCGCGCCAGGATATCGTCGGCATCGACCTCGACGACGACTGGGACGAGGTTCTGCGGCAGCTCACGTCGACTGTGTATACACGCATGCCCGTTTACCGCGACTCGATCGACCAGGTCGAGGGCCTGCTGCACATCCGTACGGTCATCGCCAAACTGGCGCACGGTGAGCTCAACTTCGACGATCTCAAGCGCGCGGTGCGGCGGCCTTATTTCATTCCGGAAGGTACGGCCCTGACCCAGCAGTTGCTGGAATTCCAGCGCCGCGAACGGCGCATGGGGCTGGTGGTCGACGAATACGGTGACATCCAGGGCCTGGTCACGCTGGACGATATCCTCGAGGAAATCGTTGGCGAGTACACCCCCGAAAGCCGCGCGCGGACCCGTGAAATCCGCTTACTGGACGACGGCAGTTACCTGGTGGACGGCGGCGTTTCCCTGCGGACGCTGAACCGAACGCTGGACTGGGCCCTGCCCGAAGACGAGGCCAGCACGCTGAATGGCTTGCTACTGGAGGAGCTCGGCGAGATCCCGACAGGCAAGGCAAGCCTGAAGATCGGCCCACACATCATGACCATCCTGGAGATCAAGGAAAACGTCATCGGCAAGGTGCTGATCAAACCCAACTGGGTGCCGGAATAGGCTCCCGGCTAACTCAAAGCGCCTTCTCGAGCGCTTCCGCGACATGCTGAAACGTCAGCACTTCGAGTCCCTTGATCGGCTTGCGCGGCGCATTCGCGGCAGGAATCAGCGCCCGCTTGAAACCGTGGCCGGCGGCTTCGCGCAAACGTTGCTCTCCGTCATGCACCGGTCGGATTTCGCCTGACAGGCCGACTTCACCGAAACAGACCATGCGGTCGGGCGCCGGACGATCGCAAAAACTTGAATACAAGGCCAGCAACATCGGCAGATCGGCGCCGGTTTCGGTGACGCGCATACCCCCCACCACGTTGATGAAGACATCGTGATCGGCCAGTGCAATCCCGCCGTGGCGATGCAGCACCGCCAGCATCATGGCCAGCCGGTTGTGCTCCAGCCCCAGCGAAACCCGCCGCGGGTTGTTCAGATGGCTGGCGTCGACCAGCGCCTGCACCTCCAGCAGGATGGGCCGCGTCCCTTCGCGCACCACCGTGATGATGCTGCCCGAGACCGGCTTCTCGTGCCCGGACAGAAAGATCGCCGAGGGGTTCCTGACCTCCTTGAGGCCCTTACCGGTCATGGCGAACATGCCCAGCTCGTTGACGGCGCCAAAACGGTTCTTGATCGCGCGAACCACGCGGTAGCGGCTGCTGCCGTCGCTCTCGAAATACAGCACGGTATCCACCATGTGCTCGAGCACGCGGGGGCCGGCCAGCGCGCCTTCCTTGGTCACGTGGCCCACCAGCACCACGCAGCAGTGATTCTCCTTGGCCCAGCGCACCAGTGCCGCGGCGGACTCACGAATCTGCGCGATGGAGCCCGGCGCGGATTCGAGTGACTCCATGTATACCGTCTGGATGGAATCGACCACCAGTAGCTGGGGACGCTCCCGTTCAGCGTGACCGAGGATTTGGCCGATCGCCGTCTCGGTCAGGCAGCGGATACCCGCCAGCGACAATTCGAGCCGCCGCGCGCGCATACCCAATTGCTCCAGCGACTCCTCGCCCGTGATGTACAGACTCGGGGAGCGACTGGCAAGCGCGGCCACCAGTTGCAGCAACAGCGTCGACTTGCCGATCCCCGGATCGCCGCCCAGCAGGATGACCGAACCGGGCACGATGCCACCACCCAGCACGCGGTCGATCTCACCGACCCCCACCGGCAGGCGTTCAACGGAGGACTGGCCAATCGAGGCCAGGTCCCTGACCTCGTTGCTGAGCTGGCCGGAATATCCGCTGAAGCGGCCGCCGGGCCGCGCTTCCGCGACCCGCTCGACGATGCAATTCCAGCCCTGGCATTCCGGGCACTGGCCGGCCCACTTGTTGAGTCGGACGCCGCATTGTTCACACTGGAAGCTGGATTTGTTCTTCGCCATCGCCCGGGGTCTGTTCACGCCCTGCCGGAAAAGGCAGCGGCAGACAGCCCTTGTATCAGATCGGACGCATGACCTCCAGCCCATATCGTACGTGCGTGGTTTTTCCTACAATGTCAGGGACCCGGACCTGAGCAGAGAACAGATGCAGCGCCAGCAGGAACAGCCACTGATCGGTGAATCGCCCATCTTCCTGGAAGTGCTGGAGCGGGCCTCCCGCGTCGCGCAGCTGAACCGTCCGGTGCTGGTCATCGGGGAACGCGGGACGGGCAAGGAGCTGATTGCAGCGCGTATCCACTACCTGTCGCCGCGCTGGGATCGCCCGTTCGTCAAGCTCAACTGCGCGGCTCTGGCCGAATCCCTGCTGGAAACGGAACTGTTCGGCCACGAAGCCGGCTCTTTCACCGGGGCGACGCGACGCCGCCTCGGCCGTTTCGAGTTGGCCAACGAAGGCAGCCTGTTCCTCGATGAGCTGTCCAACACCTCCGAACGGGTGCAGGAAAAAGTACTGCGCGTTATCGAATACGGTGAACTCGAGCGAGTCGGCGGCAACGACACGATCCAAACGGATGTCCGTATCATTGGCGCCACCAACGAGGACCTGCCGGCACTCGCCGAGCAAGGCCAATTCCGTGCCGACCTGCTGGACCGCCTGGCCTTCGACGTGATCACCCTGCCCCCGCTGCGTGAACGCCGTGAAGACATCATGCCGCTGGCTGAGCATTTCGCGGTCAAGATGGCGGGCGAGCTGGGGATGGAGCTTTTCCAGGGCTTCAGCGAGTCGGCCCGCGAGTCGCTATTGGATTATCGCTGGCCCGGCAATGTGCGCGAACTCAAGAACGTGGTGGAGCGGGCGGTTTACAGGTCGCTGGACGACGACCAGCTCATTTCCGCGGTCAGCTTCGACCCGTTTGCCTCGCCCTGGCGACCCGGCGGGGTAGCGCAGGGATCGGCCAGCGTATCGGACCCCCTGCCCTCGGAAGCCTATGATTTCAAGGAATACATCCAGAACCGGGAGGTCGAGCTGCTGACGTCGGCGCTGGAACAGTGCCGCTTCAACCAGAAGAAAACCGCGGAGTTTCTCGGGCTGACCTACCACCAGTTGCGTGGCTACCTGCGCAAATACGAACTGACGGATGCTGATTGACCAGCACCGTTAATCGAGTCCGATCAATCGCTGTAATGTGGATAGGCGTGCTCGGGCGCGTAGTTGAGAAACCTCAACCAATGGCCCTGGAAGGTCAGGACCACCGTGCCGGTCGGTCCATTACGATGCTTACCGATGATGATCTCGGCCTTGCCCTTCTCGGGCGTGTCCTCGTTGTAAACTTCGTCACGGTAGATGAACACGATCAGGTCGGCGTCCTGCTCGATGGAACCCGACTCGCGCAGGTCGGCCATGACCGGGCGCTTGTTCGGCCGCTGTTCCAGCGCGCGGTTCAGCTGCGACAGCGCTATGACAGGTAGCTGCAGTTCCTTGGCAATGGCTTTCAGCGAGCGCGAGATTTCTGCAATCTCGGTGGCGCGGTTTTCACGCGTGCCCGGGACCGCCATCAACTGCAGGTAATCCACCACGATCAAACCAATATCATGCTCACGCTTCAGCCGCCGGGCCCGCGCCCGGAGTTCGGCTGGGGACAGAGAGGGGGTTTCGTCGATAAAAATGTGGCTCTTGTGCAGCAGGTTCATCGCCGAGGTCAGCTTGGGCCAGTCCAGGTCGTCGAGGCTGCCGGTGCGCAATTTGTTCTGGTCGATCTGCCCCAGCGAGGAAAACATCCGGCGCACCAGTTGCTGGGCAGACATTTCCATGCTGAAAATGGCCACCGGCTTCTCATGCTTGATGGCGATGTTCTCCGCGATGTTCATCGCCAGCGTCGTCTTGCCCATGGAGGGTCGACCGGCGACGATGATCAGGTCGGAATCCTGCAACCCCGCGGTTTTCTCGTCGAAATCCTTGAAGCCGGTCGCGAGGCCGGTGATGTCGCCTTCGTGCCTGGCCAACTCGTCCAGTTTTTCGATGGCTTCCTTGATCGCGACCTGGATCGACACGAACGACGCGCCGGTGCGCAGATCCTGGTCAGCGATGGCGAACACCTTGCGTTCCGCCTCTTCCAGCAACTCACGGCTGTTCCGGCCGTCCGAGGAAAAGGCGCCCGACGTGATTTCCGCTCCGACATCGACCAGCTGCCGCAGAATGGATTTCTCGCGGACGATCTCGGCGTAGGCACGCACGTTGGCTGCGCTGGGGGTGCTCGATGCGAGTTGGCTGATATAGCCGCCGCCGTCGATTTGCTCGACCAGTCCATGCGACTCGAACCACTCGGTCACAGTGACCGCGTCGCAGGGACGGCCTTTGTGATTCAGTTCCTGGATTGCACGGAATATGAGCCGGTGATCCTCGCGGTAGAAATCCGGCTCGGTAACGATATCCGCGACCTGGTCAAAGGCGCGGGTGGAAAGAAGCAAGCCCCCGAGTACCGCCTGTTCGCCCTCGATTGAATGAGGAGGAACCTTCAGATTTTCGACGGCGGCAAGTTTGGGGGCTGGCATTTACAGGGCCTGGACCTACTCCGGGTTTACGGTGACCTTGATCTCAGTTTCGACGTCAGCGTGCAGATGAATGAGAACCATGTGTTCGCCGGTAAAGCGAATCGGTCCTTCGCCCATGATGACTTCGGCTTTCTCGAGCGTAATGCCTCTCTCGCTGACGGCCTCGGCGATTTCACGCGGCCCGATCGAGCCGTAGAGTTTGCCTTCCTCGCCCGTGTTGGCGGAGAGCACAATCTCGAAGCCCTGCAACGCCGCACAGCGTTCCTCTGCCGTGGACAGCCTTTCCAGCGCCCGCTTCTCGAGTTCGGCGCGGCGCACCTCGAACTCGGCGATGTTGCTGGCGGTCGCGCGGACCGCCTTGCCGGTGGGGATCAGGTAGTTGCGGCCATAGCCCGGTTTAACTTTGACCTTGTCTCCGAGGTTGCCCAGGTTGGTCACTTTCTCAAGCAGAATCAGTTCCATTTTGTGCCTCCTGCCTGCTTACTGGTTGTCGGTGTAAGGCAGCAACGCCAGGTAACGGGCATGCTTGATGGCCGTGGCCAGCTGCCGCTGGTAGCGTGCCTTGGTTCCGGTAATCCGGCTGGGTACGATTTTGCCGGACTCCCCGATGTACTGTTTCAGGGTATTGACATCCTTATAGTCAATTTCGGTAACCCCTTCGGCGGTGAAGCGACAGAATTTTCTGCGTCTGAACTGACGTGCCATGTTGGTTCTCCTGTTCCTGCTCAGGCGTCGGCGCTTTCGGCGCCCGCTGCCTTGGTTGATTCATCGGCTGCCTGCCTGGTGGAGGCTTCTTCATCGTCGTCCGAGTCATCCGATGCATCCATCGAATCATCGTCGTCCGAGTCATCATCGTCACCGCTGTCGTTGTCCCGGTCACGACCACCGTAGCTGCGGCTGGGACGGTCTTTCTCTTCCTTGGCCTTCATCATGATCGATTGTTCGACCACGGCCTCCTGGCGACGCACGGTCAGGTGACGCAACACGGCATCGTTGAATCGGAAAATGCCTTCCAGCTCGGCCAGCGTAGCGCCATCGCACTCGATGTTCATCAACACGTAATGGGCCTTGTGGAGCTTGGCAATCGGGAAAGACAGCTGACGCCGGCCCCAGTCCTCGATGCGATGGATCTTGCCGTTGGCCCCTTCAACCAGGGCACGGTAACGCTCCAGCATGGCGGGGACCTGTTCGCTCTGGTCCGGATGGACCAGGAAACATATTTCGTAATGTCTCATTATGACTCCTTGTGGATTTGTCGATGCGGTCTACCGCACGACCAAAGCTTCCTGTCTGAAACCAGGCCCCAAAAGGCCGGCCACGCAGTGAAGCAAGGGTGTGCGCCGGTCGCCCGGGCACAGCCGACGGATTATATCAGGGTTCAGCCGACGGTGAAACTCTCGCCGCAGCCACATTCATCGGTGACGTTGGGGTTATCGAAGTGAAACGTGGATGTCAGCCCCTCGGCGACGAAGTCAATGGTGGAGCCGTCCAGAAACGCCAGGCTGTCGTGGTTGACCACGACTTTCACGTCATCCTGCTCGAAGACCACGTCGTCGGCATCGATCGATTTCGCCAGCTCCACAATATAGGCCCAACCGGAGCAGCCTGTTTTGCGCACGCCCAGGCGCAAGCCCAGGCCGCCGTCGCGGTTCATGAAGCTGCGTACCCGCTCGGTGGCGGAGTGGGTCAAACTGATGGCCATGGCGCTCTCATCGCTGGTTTCAGGGACAATTGATCCTGCGTCGGGGTTTTGGTTCCGCGGCAGGTGCATTATTATTTGGGGTTCCCTGATCCAGGATCAACTCATCCATCATGTCATCCATCAGAATCAAGGACGCCCTTGCCGGCAGACCGGGCATCGGCTCGACCGTAATTGTCGAGGGGTGGGTCCGCACCCGTCGCGACTCCAAAGCCGGCTTTTCCTTTATCAATGTCAACGACGGCTCCTGCTTCGATTCCATCCAGGTCGTTGCCCCGGGCGAGTTGGAAAACTACGGCAGCGAAATCCTGAAGCTCACCTCGGGCTGTGCGGTGGCATGCCGGGGCACCCTGGTCGAATCGGCCGGCCGCGGGCAGAAGTACGAAATCCAGGCCGACTCGATAAAGGTGGTTGGCTGGGTGCAGGATCCCGACACCTACCCGATCCAGCCGAAACAACACAGTTTCGAGTTTCTGCGCGAGGTGGCACACCTACGGCCACGCACCAATACCTTTGGCGCCATCGCCCGGGTTCGGCATGTTGCGGCCCAGGCCATTCACCGTTATTTCCATGAACAGGGTTATTTCTGGATCAACACGCCGATCATAACCGGGTCGGATGCCGAGGGTGCCGGCGATATGTTCCGCGTCAGCACGCTGGACCTGGCCAACCTGCCACGCCAGGACAATGGCGACATCGACTACAGCAAGGATTTTTTTGGCAAGGAAACCTTCCTGACGGTGTCCGGGCAACTCAACGTCGAAGGTTACTGCCTGGCCCTGAGCAAGGTATACACGTTTGGACCCACGTTCCGGGCTGAAAATTCCAACACATCCCGCCATCTCGCCGAGTTCTGGATGGTCGAGCCAGAAGTGGCCTTTGCCAACCTGGACGACCTGGCCGACCTGGCTGAGAATTTTCTGAAGTACATCTTTGCTGCCGTGCTGGATGAATGCCCCGATGACATGGCTTTTTTCGAGCAGCGCATCGAGGCCACCGCGATCTCGCGCCTGAAGTCGGTGATCGAGACGCCATTCGTGCGCCTGGATTATGCCGAGGCCATCGAGATCCTGAAACGCTCCGGCGTCGATTTCGAGTTCCCTGCGCAATGGGGCCTGGACCTGCAAACGGAGCACGAGCGCTATCTGACCGAAAAGCACTTCAAAGCGCCGGTGGTGGTCATGAACTATCCCACCGAGATCAAGGCGTTCTACATGCGACTGAGCGATGACAGCCGGACCGTGGCTGCGCTGGACGTGCTTGCCCCAGGCATCGGCGAGATCATCGGAGGGTCGCAGCGCGAGGAGCGACTGGACGTGCTGGAGCGTCGCATGGACGAACTGCGGCTGGACAAAGAAGGCTACGATTGGTACCTGGACCTGCGGCGCTACGGAACGGTGCCGCATGCGGGATTCGGCCTGGGCCTGGAGCGGCTGGTGAACTACATCACTGGAATGGCGAACATCCGCGACGTCATCCCCTATCCTCGCGTGCCCGGTCGCGCCGATTTCTGAGAAGCCTCGCAGAGTGCAGTCCGCCCGGGCTGCACTCACATTTTCTTTCGCGCAAAAAAAACGACCAGGAACATCATCCGTGTTGTTCCTGGTCGTCGTGCGGACGTCTCGCCACCCGCAAAGTGCATCCATGCTTCACAAGGAGTGCAGATCCTTCTGCTTTGGAGCCGGCGATCCCTGCCTTTTCCAACCTTGTTGAGATACATTATAGCCACTCTTGTCTATAGACGCAAGTGTCTATTTCAATATTTGTCTAAATTCATATTTGGCTATAGACAAGAGGGGCTAATTTTGTTAAATTACGCACATGCACTTAGAGAAGAACCAATCGGTGGAAAAAGACGGAACCGGTATTCAGGGCCAGGAAGGCCGACGGTCATCATTCCATCGGAGGGAACAGGGCGGACATCACACAGGACGTGTTGGTGGAGCAAGGACGCTCCGGATGCCCTGCCTCAGCGTGGAACAATTCGCTGCGGAGGATTAGGTAGTCGGTTTGGCACTGAGGCCAATCGGTTATTTTCGCGAAACGGGAAGTTTGCGGAATCGATAAGGATATCGGACCGAAATCAATGGCTTGAGACAAGGTCTTGGCGCCAGGCAGTAAGAGCAGGAAGGGAGTTCCGCAAGGGGAACAGGGACGTTCCAAGATTTTCCGGGCCGGTCTTGAATCGAGCGGCGCGCCGGCGTTTGCGAGGATCTGAGCACCCGATATCCGGGTAAATCGCAGCCACTAACCGGGTGCAATGTTGGAGATAGGCTAAATCACTACCAGTGAATGCTTAAAAAACTCTGGCAAGCTGTTGAAAACGAGGCTATCCTATGGGCTAGCATGCCATGAGTGTGCAACTCTATCTGTTCGAGGGCACGAACAGACTTTCACGAGATGGATTTCATAACCTGCTTTAGGGGATGTTCAGGAGACTGAATAATGCCTGGCGTTGTTATGAAAAATAATATCAATCAACAGGATGATGCGAAGTCCATCACGCATTTCCTGAGCCAGATATTTCGTAAGGTCGTCCGCCTCGTGATCGGAACGGTTTCGCTTCCGGCCCTCTACGATATCCTCAAAGCGATCTACGTCGAAGAGGCCCAGAAGAAACTGGACCGCGACGGCGGCAAACCGACCAAGAGCGCAATCGCGCTGATGACCGGCCTGGATACCCGGGTCGTGTCTTCCCTGATGGATCAAAATCTGGAGAGTACGATCGAGGGGCAGAGTGTCAATCCTGAG
>JAPHSB010000125.1 GCA_026193295.1 Lysobacterales bacterium | reverse complement strand
CGGACAGGCTTACAGCCAGCTCGTCCTGTTCAAGACTGCCGATATCTACAAGGAGTTCACGCAAGGAAACTTCGAGTTCGGCGCGGACGCCACGGCGGTGGCGCTGACCTACGGCGCCGCTGCGGGCGCCTCCACCGAGGGTGCCTCGGCAACCGCGGGAGACACCAAGGGCAAGGGCGCCTGGAAACGAGGGATGGCAGTGTTTACCCTGGTCAAGGGCGGACTGATGTACGAAGCCTCGATCGGCGGGCAGAAATACAATTTCAAGCCGCTGGTGGACTGACCACAAATCGCAACAGGGTCAGAGCCAGGTGCCAGAGTGGGCTGACGGGTTTTGGCGTGTTTGACTGAGTGCTGGAAACCCCACCGATTTGGTGGGGTTTCTTTTTGCCAACGAGCATTTCCTGCAAGCATCCGGTTGAGGTTGCTGCAGACAAACGCATCGCGTAGCCACAGCATGAACGAACCCTCCATTCCATGCACGACCGGTGTCCTGAGCGCTGTCCGCACGTTTGGTGCTGGCATGGGATGGCTGCGGCCTGCGATACTCACCGGCCATGAGCCCGGCACATGCCTGCAAAATAACCGTCATGCTGGTCATGCTGCTGTTCTTTTTCTCCGGTGCAGTGGCATTGACCTACCAGGTCGTCTGGGGACGCATGATGATGCACATCTTCGGTTCCACGGCCCTGGCCGTGGGCACCGTGCTGGCCGGGTTCATGTCGGGTCTGGCTGCGGGTGGCTGGCTCGGCGGCAGCCTCGCTGACAGAGTCCCGAATGGCCTCCGGCTTTACGCCTGGCTGGAACTGGGCATCGCTGTGGCCGCCCTGCTGGCGCAGTTACTGCTGCACCGGATGGAGACCCTGTACCCCGCTCTTTACGCACTAATGGGCGCATCCCCCCTGGTGGCCGCGGCGGGGCGATTCATCCTCGTGTTCGTGCTGGTGCTGGCGCCCACCGCGCTGATGGGCGCCACACTGCCGGTGCTGACACGCTTCATGGTCAGTCGGCCTGGCACGCTCGGCAGCCGGTTGAGCAGCCTGTATGCAGTCAATACTTTGGGTGCCGTCTGCGGGGCCCTGGTGACGGGTTTCTACCTGATCGGACGCTACGGAATGCATATGCCCATTTACGCAGCCGTGGCCGGCAACGCACTGATCGGAACGATCGCGCTGGCAGCTTCCTTGCGCCATTCCCTGCCCGCGCCAGTCTCCGCGCCGATACCCAGTCAACATAGCCTGGCCGGAAGCGCTCATGCCGACCCCCACATTGTGCGCCTGATCGTCCTTGGGCTCGGCGTTTCCGGCTTCACCTCCTTCGCCTACGAGATCTACTGGACACGCTCGCTGGTGTTCATACTGGGTAACTCGACTTACGCCATGACCACGATGCTCTGCGCCTTCCTGAGCGGAATTGCGCTTGGCGGGTTCGGGGTGCGTTTCCTGCTGCACGGAGTCCGCAACCGGGTCGCCCTGTTCGGATGGATACAGATTCTACTGGGTATATCTTCAGCCGTGGCCCTGCCCACCCTGTTCAGCGTCGTGGAACCCCGTGCTGTCGGGCAGCTCCTGGTGGATGCTTCAGCGCAGCCCTTGCCCCTGCTTCTGTCGGGCTTCTCCATGGCCTTCGGGCTCATGCTGATCCCCGCCGTGCTGATCGGCATGACGTTTCCGCTGGCGGGGGAGATCGCCGCGCCTGAACCACGCAGGACGGGAACCGTGGTCGGCCGCGTCTACGCCATCAACACCCTGGGCAATGTGCTGGGCGCGCTGCTGCCGGCTGTCGTGCTGCTGGGTTGGCTGGGGATTCAGCGCGGCATCCTCGCTATGGCTTCGCTCAATATCGTGCTGGGTGCCATCGTGCTGGCGGCGAAACCCCTGCAGCAGCACTGGCGCAGCGGCTCGCAGTTCGTCCTGCCAGTTGCGCTGATCGCGGCGCTGGCCCTGGCAAGCCGGGTGCCGGTCGATTTCCAATTTCCTTCCGAGAGCGAGCTCGGTCATCACCGAACCCTGTTTTACCGCGAAGGGCCCCTGGCAACGACCAAGGTGTTTGACGATCCGCTGACCCATGAAAAGTTCATGAGCGTGGACGGCATCATCATCGGAGGTACCGGCAACACCGAGTTCAAGCAACTGTTGCTGGCGCACTTGCCGAAGCTGCTGCTGGACGACGTGTCCACCGAACTGTCCGTCGGCGTGGGGTCGGGCATGTTGGCGGGGGAAAGCTTGCTGCACGCGCGCGTGCGGCAGATCACGGGCGTAGAAATCGAGCCCGGCGTCATCGCCGGGGCCGCCTGGTTTCACCAGGAAAACCACGCTGTTCTGCAGAATCCGCGCCTGCGGATCGTGGCGGATGACATCGGCAATTTCCTGCGCACGACATCCGATCGGTACCAAGTCATCTCCGCCGATGAGAAAACTGCCGACGAATACGCATCGAACGGCTTCTCCTATTCACGCGATTATTACGAACTTCTGCTCAGCCACCTGGCGGCGGACGGCCTGGTGGCGCAATGGGTACCGACCACGCTGCCGCCGAGCCAATACCGCATGATTCTGAAAACTTTTGCCGATGTGTTTCCGCATGTTCAGTTGTGGCACTTCCTGCCGGCCTGGAAGCGGGGCCCGTTCAACACCATCCTGATCGGTTCGCATCGAGCCATTCCCATTGAGCCGCTGCGGATCGAGGAGCGTATCCACTCGGAACGGGCAGCGTTCGCCAGCCTGGAGCGTTATGGCGTCACCTCGGCCGAGGCCCTGTTGCCGCATTTCATCGCCAGCGACGAACTGCTGCGCCAGGCCGTCGAGGACGCCGCGATCAACAGCCTGGATCACCCCCGCTACGAGTTCTACCGGCCCTGGGACTATGCGCGCGATCGGGCGGAAAAGGTTATCGCGAACTACGACCTGCTGATGGAACTCAAGCGCCAGGCTTTTCCGGGATACCTTGCGGCGCTCACCGGGCTGGTTCCGGACATGGCTCGGCTGCGGCAAAGCCTGGCCGCCGAGTTCCGCTATCTCATCGGGTTCCGGAAGTTCCTCACCGGCATGCCGCTGGAAGAGAACTACCGCATCTTTGACGCAGCCCTGGCCACGGCGCCCTGGAACGACAGCCTGCGCGCGCGAATTTACGTACAGTACAGTTACCTGGCTTCGACACGCCGCGACCCCGCGGAGCGGGCCATCCTGATGCAACGCGCCGAGGCTCTTTACCCCGATCAGGACAGGTGAGCCGGGCGGAACGAGCCAACTCTTTTTCCCACAGGTCATCAGGCAGCCTGCCTTCACAAATGCGGGCCACGCACCGCTGATCTGTAGCTCACTCGGAAACTATTCTCCTTGCATCCCCTGGGGTCGGACCAGCCTATCATGTTGAAATACCGTAATCATACCTGCCATGCGAGGGCTTCTATCGGCTTAGAAAGCCCATCTCGATACTAAAAGTGCAGCGCTAAGCTAAACAGAGTCCCGGATCAGGTGGGTAGCCTCCGTTTCTCGCTCTATCGATCGGTGAAATGCGGTGTTTAACTATGGAAAAATGCCCTGACGCGCTGTCGGGATCTTACTTTTCAACGTGTTGAATAGGTCCGACCCAGATCAACCTCGCCGGTCACGTTGGAACCTCAGATCAGTCAACGGCAGCAAGCTCAGAAGTTCATAGCTGAATGGTGCCCAGGTAGTCGCTGGAGTGCGCTCTCCGCAGCGCCCGGGACAACAGGATAAGCGCGATGCCGGTCAGCAACAGGTCCAGTCCTACCAGCACACCGATCGCCCAGGCGCCGGACAGCGGCCACTGGCTCCACAGCAGGTAGACAAAGAGCAGCGATAGCAATCCGCTGAACAACAGCCATGACCAGCCACGAATGCCGCGAAAGCGCATCGCATTGAATAATTTCCACAGGCCGTTTACCACAAAGAAGATCATCAACAGCGCGGTCAGGAAACCCGAACCCAACTCGGGGTTGAACCAGACCAACACGCCGACGGCCGCCACGATGGCCCCAAGAATGGCGGAGACTGCCCTGTGGGTGGGAGTCCCGGAACGCAGGGATTGCAGCAACTGGACCACCCCGGTTACCACCAGCACCAGGGCCACCAGCTTGACGACCGCTCCGCCGACCGCGGCGGGTGACAACAGCAGCAAGACACCGAATACGCTCAGCGCGATCCCGATCAACATCAGCGTGTTACTCGCTGGCAGAGCCCGTTTGGTCATGGCCTGATCCTCCCAACTCGATCCGCCTGTGTGGACGTACAACCAGTATAATGCATGCTCGACCCGCATGAGAAAACGCATTCCATCTGAATGAAAACATTCCTTTTTTTCTGCATTTTGGTGATGCTGATCGCGGTTTCCATGACCCGGCCCGCCTTGGCGTGGGGACCGCTCGGTCACTCCGCAATCGGCAACGCGGCCGTGGCGGAACTGGGCCCGGCACCGCGCGCACAAGTGATGGAAATCCTGCAGGCGGACTCCGCCGAGACACTTGCCGCCGCGGTCGACGAAGCCTGTTTCTGGCCGGACACGGTGCGCGATTCGCCCGATTGGTCCTGGAGCAGGCCGATGCATTACGTGAACATTCCCCGCTCCAGCACCCGCTACGATCGCCAGCGCGACTGCCCGGACAGTCTGTGTGTCACTGAGGGGATTCTCAAGTACGCCACTGAACTGGCCAGGCCCGGCCTGGAGCGCGAGCGCCGATGGCAGGCCTTCGCCTTGCTTTGCCACCTGGTCGGCGACCTGCACCAACCGCTGCACGCCGGTTTTCGCGACGACCGGGGTGGTAACCGGATCGAAGTCGAGTATCGCGGGGAACGCATCAACCTGCATCGGTTCTGGGACAGTGTGCTGGTCAATGAGCGGCTGGCGGGTACATCCAGCGGAATGATCCCCCTCGGCCGGCCTAGCGGGGATGCAACACCCGACAACTGGGCTCCTGCCGACGTTGTCGCCTGGACCGAAGAGTCACACGCCCTGGCCGCTGCGCGGGCCTACCCGCCCACACCGGTGATCGACGATGCCTTCGCCGACGCCAGTTGGGCACTCGTTCAGCAGCAGTGGCGGACGGCAGCCGCGCGGCTGGCGCTGATCCTCAACACGGTGCTGATCGACAAGGCTGGGCCGCTGCACTGAAGCGGTTCAGAGATCCCGGGCGATGCGGAATCCGATGCGCGCCCCGCCGTACTCGGGCTTCGGCGAAACCCGGTAAGCAGCACGCGACTGGACGGGCGAACTGGCCCAGTTGCCACCGCGCACCACCCGCAGTTTGCACCCCGGATTGACCCAGGCCGACCCGTCGGTCGGGGCACGCAGATAGTTTTCGTGCCAGCAATCCATCACCCATTCCCCGACGTTGCCGCCGATGTCGTACAGGCTGTAAGGGTTGGGCTCGAACGTGGCCACCGGCGCCGGCCCCCAGTAGCGGTCGGAATAGCCTTCGAAGTAGGTGGACCACTGGCGCTGGCTGCGCGAGACGTCTTTTTCACCGGTCAGGTTCTCCACCGTCTGGTTCGGCGATCCGTCACCCCACCAATAGCGCGTCGAACGTCCTCCGCGCAGCGCGTATTCGAACTCCGCTTCGCTCGGCAGGCGGTAAGCTTTGCCGGTACCGTTCGCGAGCCAGCGCGTGTAGGCGTATGCGTCGTTCCAGGAAACATGGACGACGGGGTCGTTGTCCTGAGCATCACGGCCCTCGTAGTCCATCTCCCAGGTCACGTCGTCGGTTTGCGCCAGGCGTCCGGAACGGTGATCGTAAATCTTCGAATAGCCGAGTTTCTCGGCATCCGTCTTGTACCCGGACCGTTCCACAAATTCACGAAATTGCGCCACCGTGACCTCGGTGCGGCCGATCGCGAACCCGCGACGGAACGTGACGCGGTGCTCCGGACCCTCGTGCTCCTGGCTGTCCTCATCGAACGCCGAGGAGCCCATCACGAAACTGCCGGCGCTCACGATCACCGAATCGGGGGTCCAGAGCGCCCGGTTCATGAAATGGTCGCGGACCATTTGGCCCGGTTTGAACCCCCCGTAAACCCGGGCTTCCTCCAGGCGCCGCCGCAACTGGTTCACGGTCGTGTCCATGTCGCCCAGGGCAATCAACTCGATCAACATGCGCTCGGCCTGCTCGAATTCGCCGGCGTCCATCGCCTGAACCGCCGCGATCTCCAACTCGCCGGCGTGTTCGAGCCGGATGTCGCGGATGGCCTGGCTTGCCTCGTCGATCCTCGCCTGGTCCTCGCGCACCAGGGCGGCATCCTCGAGGATGCGAACAGCGGATTCGAAATCCATGTCGCGGGCGAATTCCTCGGCCCTGGCGATCATAGTTTCCTGCACCCGCAGCAGGCCGGCAGCAGCCGCTGCATTCTGTGAATCCAGGTCCTGTACCTTGCGGTAGTGGAACCAGGCGCAGTTGTCCGGCGGTTGATCGATGCGACCCTCGCGTTCGGCCTTGGCGGCCGCCGCCAGGTGCTGCTCGATGGCCATTTCGCGCTTGAAAGCCTCGGCGGCCTGTTTGGCCTCGGGGGTCTCTTCCAGAACCGGGGGGACTTCCCGGTCAGGAACGGTCAGGTCCAGTTCGTACTCGTTCTCGACGGCGGCCTCACCGACCTCCTGGATCCCCTGCCGTTGCTGCGCCTGCATTTCATCCTGTGCATCAGCATTCGCCGCCAGCATGATCGTAAATGCCAGAATTAGAATGCATACACAGTCCCTTGCCTGTAGCATTTGCAATTCAGAACCCCGTGTGAGGCGGTGGTGCAGAGAATTCTCCAAAATTCGAGTGTCGGAAACAACCATTAATCAAGCCATCGAAGCCGCGAAGCATCCTAACCTGCTGGAAACCCCGGCACAACTGGAGGCCGCCGAGCGCGCCTGGTTGCTTGCCGATGTGCTTGGCATCGATACGGAATTCGTGCGCGAACGGACTTACCGTGCCGATCTCGGGCTGGTCCAGGTGTCGGATGGTCGGAGCGCCTGGCTTTGGGACCCCCTGCGCTTCGACAGCCACGCAGCGATCACGCGCCTGCTCGAAAATACGGACATAACGAAAATCCTGCACAGCGGATCGGAAGACCTCGAGGTGATGCGACACACCCTTGGTGCCATCCCCGAACCACTGGTCGATACGCAGATCGCCTGCGCCATGCTGGGCCAACCTCTGCAGTTGTCGTTTCAGGGCGCTGCCAAGTGGTTGTTCGACGTGGAAATCGACAAAGAGCACACCCGCTCCAACTGGCTCAAGCGACCTTTGCAACCGGGCCAACTGCATTACGCCGCCATGGACGTGGTGCTGTTGCCCCTGATACTGGACGAACTCAGACCCCGCCTGGAGGCTGCCGGGCGCTGGTCCTGGCTGCAGGAAGACGTCGCGCGCATGCAGCGCAACAGCGAATTGAGCGTTGATGCCGACGAGGCCTGGCTGCGCATCGCCGGGGCCAGCCGCCTCGATGATACCAGCCTGAGGGCCTTGCGCAGCCTGGCGCGCTGGCGGGAGCAAACCGCCGAGGCGCGCAACCGCGCCCGGGGCTTCGTGGTTTCCGACGCAGGCTTGCTGGAACTTGCCCGGCTGCGCCCCAACACCGCCGCCGACCTGCGCACCATAGAACAGCTGCATCCCAATGCCGTGGCGCGCCATGAACGCGATCTGCTGCAAATGATCGGCGCCGCTGCCGCCGATCGTTCACCCCTCCAGCGCATAGAATCGTTGAGTGACGCCCAGCGGCGTCTGCTCAACCAGATGCGCCAGCTTGTGCAGGCTCGCGCCAAGGAACTGGAGATCGATCCAGCCTTGCTGGCCTCCCGCCGGGAACTCGAGAAACTGGTGCGCGCCGGCACCGACCCCGACGCGATACCGGAACGCTTCCTGGGCTGGCGCCGGCAGGTCATCACCGATGAACTGCTGGCGATAATGGGCTAGAATCGGCGTCCTGCAACACGGCCCCGGTAGCTCAGCGGATAGAGCAACCGCCTCCTAAGCGGTAGGTCGCAGGTTCGACTCCTGCCCGGGGCGCCACGTCTATCGGGCGCCATTCCCAAAACCCTATAGGGGCGGCTTCAGCCGCAATATTGCCTGGGGCGTTCAAAAAACCAATCGCGGCTGCATCCGCTCCTACGCTTCTTCGAAATAATAAAACCCTACCCCGGCCGTCAGCAGGTCGCCGCCATACTGTTCGCGCTCCCACGGCGCGATACGTTCCAGCGCATCGGTTTCGCACTGCTCCAGCATGGCGCGCATGCCGGCTCTGAATTCCTCGCACCGGCCCGGGTCCAGGCGAAATGTCCATGCCTGGCGCTGGAACCACTTTTCGGCCTGACCGGCAGTCACGTTGTGCTCGATCGTTGAAATCAGGTTCGAAATGGCCGAGAAAGCCGCATTGATGATATTGGGCTCATCGTGCGACAGGTAGGGCGAGTAGTGATCGACCAGCAGCCTCAGGGTGCGCTGCTCGCGATTCTGTTCAACGCTGCGCGTGTCGACCAGCCGCTGGATAATGGACTGGGTGGTCATTCCCCGGATCGACAGCGTGGATTTCACCAGAGACTCGAAATCGGT
>JAPHSB010000201.1 GCA_026193295.1 Lysobacterales bacterium | reverse complement strand
TTATTCGGGAAACGTGGGACCGAATTCATTCGGGAATTTTTTGGCGGGTGTTTTCCCGAATGAATTCGGCCCTACAATTCTGCGAACGCGCGGCGGGTCAGGTTCTCGCAGCCCTCTTCCGTGACTACCACGTTGTCCTCGATGCGGATGCCACCGCACGGAGACAGCGCCGCGACGCGGTCCCAGTCGATCATCGAGGCGTCGCGCTCCTCGCGCCAGCGCTGCAGCAGCGAATCGATGAAGTAGAGCCCCGGTTCGATGGTCAGCACGTTGTCCGCCTCGAGCACGCGGGTCAGGCGCAGCGCCGGGTGTCCTTCCGGACGCGGGATGGGACGGCCGTGATTATTCATCAGGCCGGCCACGTCGTGCGTCTGCAGGCCCAGGAAATGGCCGAGCCCATGCGGGTAGAACACCGCACTGAGTCCGCTCTCCACGGCCGTATCGGCTGTAACGCGGATGACGCCGGCCGCTTCCAGTACGCCGGCGATGGCGTGGTGGGCGTCGAGGTGCAGTTGCTTGTAATCCACCCCGGCCCGGACCCGCCGGGTCAGGCCCTGCTGTACTTCGTCCATCGCAGTGACCAGGTCGGCGAACTCACCGGCCTCGTGGGCGTAGGTGCGCGTGATGTCGGAGGCGTATGCGTTCACCGTGCAGCCGGCGTCGAGCAGGAAGGAGTGACGCTCGGCCGGGGCGGCCCGCTCACGGGCCTGGTAATGCAGGACCGCGCCGTGGTCATTCAGCGCCACGATGTTGTTGTAGGGCAGCTCGCTGTCCGTGTGCTCGCAGGCGGCCAGGTAGGCCAGGTGAATGGCAAATTCCGACCCGCCGGCGCGAAAGGCCTGCTCCGCCGCCATGTGCGCCCGCGCGGCGAGTCGCGCTGCCCGGTCCATGCAGGCCACTTCGTAAGGCGTCTTGCGGGTCCGGGCGATATGCAGCCGGTCCACCAGGCCTTGCGGATTGAGCGCGGTCGCCGGGAAAAGCGCAGCCAATGACGGCGCATCACCGATGGCCGCCATGTCCCCGAGCCCAAAGGACGACCCCGCCAGCCTGCGCTCCAGTGCGTCGCGCCATTCATCTGCCGTGCGCACGACCTCGATGGCGAAATGCTCGGACCACCAGGGGTCGGGATCGGCAGGCGGCAGGTACCAGTAGTCGTCCGGCTGGTAGTAGAAAAGCTGCGGCCGCTCGCCCGGCACGATCAGCAGGGCGCTGTCGGAGTGCCGCGTCAGCGGCAGCCAGTGCAGGAAATGCGGATTGGGCCGAAAGGCGTATTCGTAGTCATCCAGAAAGCTGATGATCGGAGACCCCGAGTGCACCAGTACCGCCGGCAGGTTCTCCTCCTCCAGCGCCGCCTCCCAGCGCGATTGGATCTCGGTGACGTGCGCAGCATAGAGCGATTGGTGGGTTGTATCCATGTGTCTTCCTCGACGGCCCGCCCGTGAGGCCTGGTGTGTTTTCAGACGCCCCGCCGCAAGTAGTTATGTCAGGCGCAACCTTGTTACAATGATGGGCTTTGGCGCACTGCCCCGAGCCATGATCGCCGGCCGGCGCTGGTGTTGAGCCGCACTGTAGACCCGAACGACGAGTAAGGCAAATTGACCATTCGTTTATACAACACGCTGACCCGTGAGAAGCAGGTGTTCGAGCCACTGGACGCCGGCCGCGTCACCATGTACGTCTGCGGCCCGACCGTCTACAACTACGCGCACATCGGCAACGCGCGGCCCGCGGTGGTGTTCGACCTGTTGCACCGCATGCTGCAGCTGCATTACGACCAGGTCGTCTACGCCCGCAACATCACTGACGTGGACGACAAGATCAACGAGGC
This sequence comes from Lysobacterales bacterium, assembly GCA_026193295.1. GTDB lineage: Bacteria > Pseudomonadota > Gammaproteobacteria > Xanthomonadales > SZUA-36 > CALKKN01. Next base: position 1,702 of record JAPHSB010000201.1, on the reverse strand, counting down.
CGCGGCCAGGCTCGGCGTGCCGATTTCGGATGTGTCCCGGCAGTATGCCGACGCCTACCACGCGGACATGGCCGCGATCGGCGTCCGGCTGCCGTCCATCGAACCGCGCGCGACCGATCACATCGCGCAAATGATCGACATGATCAGCCGCCTGATCGATGACGGTTTCGCCTATGCGGCCGAGGGTCACGTACTGTTCAATATCGAGTCCTACGAGCGCTACGGCGCCCTGTCGGGGCGTGACCGACGTGACATGATCGCCGGATCGCGCGTCGAGGTGGCGCCGTTCAAGCGGAACCCGGGAGACTTCGTGCTGTGGAAACCGTCGGTAGAGCCACAGCCGGGCTGGGACAGCCCCTGGGGCTGGGGCCGGCCGGGCTGGCACCTGGAATGCTCGGCCATGGCCGAAACCCATCTCGGTGAGACCATCGACATCCATGGCGGCGGCCAGGACCTGATCTTCCCGCACCATGAAAACGAAATCGCCCAGAGTGTCTGCTCGCACCATGGCAAGCCGTTTGCCCGTTACTGGCTGCACAACGGCTTCGTCACCGTGGACAAGCGCAAGATGTCCAAGTCCCTGGGCAACACCCTGGTGGTGCACGAGCTGTTGCAACAGCATCCGGGCGAAGTGCTGCGCTACCTGCTGCTCGGCGCGCACTACCGCCAGCCGCTGGACTGGTCCGAACAGGAATTGGAAAGCTCGCGGCGCACGCTGGACCGCCTGTACGGTGTGTTGCGGACGGCCAGCGACCGTTTCGGCCCGTTCAGCGCGGACGAGCGGCCGGGCGAGGCCTTTCTCGACGCCTTGCGCGACGACCTGAACACGCCCGTGGCGCTGGCCGAATTCAATCGCGTGGCACGCGAGCTGGCCAAGGCGGAAAACCGCGAGGACGCACAACGGGCGGCCGGTGAGCTGCTGGCCGATGCGGACCTGATCGGCCTGCTGCAATCCACTCCAGAGGCTTGGTTCGGCGCCGATGCCGGCGACCCCGCCAGCGCCGATATCGACGAGCTGGTGGCCCAGCGCAACGCGGCGCGGGCCGCGCGCGATTTCGCGACGGCCGACGCCATTCGCGACAGGCTGACGGCGATGGGCATCCTGCTCGAAGACGCTGACGGTATCACGCGCTGGCGGCGCACGGACGGTTGATCCCATGACCGCCGCCGAGAGTTCCCACGACCCGAACGCCGTGCAGGACGAAATCATCAGTTCCTTCCAGCTGTTCCCGGAATGGCTGGACCGCTACCAGTACCTGATCGACCTGGGCCGCACGCTGCCTCCCCTGGCGGAGGAAGAAAAGACCGACGACAAGCTGCTGGCCGGCTGCCAGTCGCGGGTTTGGCTCCATCTCGAGGGTGACGCCGACCGGGTCACCATCCGCGCCAACAGCGACGCCGCGATCGTTTCCGGTCTGATCGCCCTGCTGATCCAGGTCTATTCCGGCTGCTCGGCCCGACAGATCGTCGACACCGAACCCTACTTCATCCGCGACATCGGCCTCGCCGACCACCTCTCCCCCACCCGCGCCAACGGCCTCCACGCCATGCTCAACGCCATCAAGGCCCACGCCCACAGCCTGTTGTAGGACCGAATTCATTCGGGGATCATCGCTTCAACATCGCGAACAACGTTCGCTCCTACGTACATATCGGCAAAACGTAGGACCGAATTCATTCGGGAATCATCGCTTTAATATCG
>JAPHSB010000285.1 GCA_026193295.1 Lysobacterales bacterium | reverse complement strand
CGGAGGTGCGGGCAAGCGCCGTGTTGAACCACGAGCCGGTTTATTTTATTGCTCTGTGCGCAGCGGAAGAGCGGTACCTGCCAGGAGTGGCGAATGGCCTGAGCCTGTTCGACGACGCCGGGGAATCGGTCTATCGGCACTACCACCACGAGATCCGCAAGAACATGGCGGCCGGAGAAATTCTCGCCGCCAGGGACCATGAGCTTGCGCAGTTGCGGGCGGCAGTGAAAACTGCCTCGCCTGGGCAGGCGCGGCTTTCCTGGTGGCGGCGCTTGCTGGGCGGGCGCTGACGCGAATGACCAGCCCGGGCGGCAAGGCCTGCGTGGTCGCCATCGTCGTCAATTTCAACGCCGGCGACGTGCTGGTCCGCTGCATCCGCTCGGTGCTGGCCCAGGACGACACGACGACGGTGATCGTGGTCGACAACGCGTCCGACGATGGCAGTGCGGAACATGCCGTGCGCCTGTTCGGGCAGGACGACCGGGTAACCGTTCTGCGCAACAAGGACAACCCCGGCTTCGCCACGGCGGTCAACCAGGCGACGCGGCATGCCGCCGCGGAGGGAGCGGGGCAGGTCGCAGGCGGCTATCTCTTGATCCTCAACCCGGATTGCGAACTGCGAACCGGCGCGCTCGCCGCCCTGGTCGAGGCATTGGACGAAGACCCCCGGGCGGCGCTGGCCGGGCCGCTGGTCATGGATACGGCAGGGCGGCCGCAGCGGGCGACTTTGCGCCGTTTTCCGGATCCCTGGGTTTCACTGGTCACTTTTTCCGGGCTGTGGCGGCTGGAGCCCTGGCTGCCGGCATTCCGCGGCGTCGAATCGCCGGCCGGGCTGCCACAGGAAGTGACCCGAAGCGAGGCGGTTTCGGGCGCCTGCATGCTGGTGCGGACAGGGGCGTTTGTCGACGCCGGCGGCATGGATGAAGGCTACGCCCTGCACTGCGAGGACCTGGACCTGATGTACCGCTTGCGACAGAAGGGCGGACATTGCCTTTTTGTGCCGCAAGCGCAGGTAGAGCACCTGCAGGGCGTGTCCAGCCGCAGCCGCCCGTTGTGGGTGCACTGGCAGAAACACCGCGGCATGCAAAGGTTCTTTCTCAAATTCCAGGCACCATGCTACGCGGCTGTGCTGCGCTGGCCGTTCAGCCTGCTGGTGCTGGCAGGCATCTGGGCGCGCTTCGCCGTGACCCTGCCGCTGGCCCTGCTGCGGCGCTGAGGCATGGCGGGCAAGCGCGGGGTCGTTTGCGTGACCGGCGCCAGCAGCCAGCTGGGGGTGTTTTTGCTGCCCCGGCTGCGCCAGGCGGGTTTCCGGGTACTGGCCCTGGGCCGCGAAGCCCCGTTGCGGCCTCTCGAGGTCGCCGACGGAGTAACCTGGATGAGAACGGGATTGCTGGCCGACGGTGAACGTCGCGACCAGGTTCTGCGCCAGCCGCCACCCGAACAACTCGTTTCCTGCGGCCCGCTCGAGCTCGCCCTGCGTCTCGTGCTGCGTTATCCGGGGCTGCATAGGGTGGTGGCCTTCAGCAGCAGCAGCGTGCTCAGCAAGGCGGCCTCGCAGGACCGCGAGGAACGACGCCGCATGGCCGCCATGGCCGCGGACGAAGACGCCCTGACCGCTGCCTGCGCGGAGCGCGGGTTGCCCCTGTTGTTGCTGCGTCCGACCCTGATTTACGGTTGCGGCATGGATCGCAACGTCAGCCTGCTGGCCGGACTGGCGAGGCGGTTCGGGGTGATCCCGCTCGCCGGGCCCGGCGCCGGCTTGCGCCAGCCCGCACACGCGGACGATCTCGCGGAACTGGCGGTTCGCGCTTTGCAGGCCCAACGGCCACTGGACGCGGCCAGCGCCGCCTGCGGCGGCAGCACCCTCAGCTATCGCGAGATGGCATTGCGCATCGCGGCCCTGCAGACACGGCGCGTGCGGCTGCTCCGCCTGCCCGAGGGGCTGATGGCGGCCCTGGTTCGGATCCTGTCACTGCTGCCCGGCGCGCCGAGTGTCAATGCCGAAATGGTACGCCGCCAGAACCAGGACCTCGTGTTCGACGACCAAGCCCTGCGCCTCGCCCTCGACTGGACCCCGCGCCCCTTCGACCCGCATCCCGAAGATTTCGAGGTGCCGGAACACTGCAAGTCCCTGCAGTTGCCCCTCGAAATGTAGGAGCGAACATCGTTCGCGATTTGGGATAGCCGCATGAAAGGTCTCGGGTGCCCCCATCCGGGACAATCGGGCTGTCGGGAACAGCCGATTAGCG
>JAPHSB010000188.1 GCA_026193295.1 Lysobacterales bacterium | reverse complement strand
CGCGTGCCCGGCCGCAGCCAGCGCTCGCCGGTGTCCAGCGCGATGTCGCCGGCCAGCACCTTCAACAAGGTGGTCTTGCCCGCGCCATTGCGGCCCAGCAAGCCGATTTTGCGGCCGCGGGAAATGACCAGGTCGATGGCGTCCAACAGGACCAGGGGCCCGTAGTGCAGGGATGCGTTGTCTAGGCGGAGCAAGGGCATTGCGGCTGGTCGCGATAGCGGGGCGGGTGGCGAATTCTACGCCTTCGCGCCGAGCCTGGCCAGCGCGGGCGCACCGAATCGGCGCAGGCGAACGGGGCGGGTGGAGACACTTCTCCGTATAATCGTCGTATTGGCCGAAGCCCCTTCAGCGGGCTGACTGGTGGTTGGGAGACACGCCGTTGAACAGATCTTGTGCAATCGTTCTGTCCGCATTGATACTGGGCATTGCCGGTCATGCGCCGGATACAGCAGCGCAGGAATCGGGCGGCGGCGATCCGCTGTCCTCAACCCCGGTGAAGCAGGACAGGAGCTACGAGCTGGACTACGAAGGTAGCTTCCAGCCGGAGCAGGGCACGGTCCGGATGGCCGTGAGCATTCGACAGCCGCGGGACCTGGTGCGCCAGGTGCGTCTCCGTTTCGATCCATCTCGCTACCGCGATTTCGAAGGTGATGGCGAGGTAGCCGTGGAGGGCAACGAGATGACCTGGCGGCCGCGCGTGACCGGCGGCACGCTGCGCTTCTCGGTTGGGCTGGATCACCAGCGCAAGCAGGGCGGCTTCGACAGCATGCTGGGGAACGACTGGGCTGTTTTCCGGGGCGACGACCTGTTGCCACCTGTTACGGTGACGGCACTGAAGGGAGCCCATTCAGAAGCGCGCCTGCGCATGACCGGTCCGGACGGCTGGTCCTTCATCAGCGCTTACCCCAGAGCGGAAGACGACTCGGACTGGTTCGTGGTGGAGTGGGCCGACCGCAAGTTCGATCGCCCGGTGGGCTGGATGGCGGGCGGTCGCCTGGGGGTGCGCTGGAGCAAGATCAGCGAGCGCAGCGTGGCGGTAGCCGGCCCCATGGGGCAGGGTGTGAGGCACCTGGACCTGCTGGCGTTCATGCGTTGGAATTTGCCCGAACTGGTAAAGGTTTTTCCTGAGTTCCCCCATCGCCTGCTGGTGGTTTCCGCCGGTGACCCCATGTGGCGGGGTGGTCTGTCCGGCCCCAACTCGCTGTATATCCACGCGGACCGGCCGCTGATCAGTGGCAACGGCACCAGTACGCTGCTGCATGAGCTGGTGCACGTCGCCCAGGGGTACCGGGCTGCCCAGGACGAGGATTGGATCGTAGAGGGCATCGCCGAGTACTACACGCTGGAACTCATGCAGCGCTCCGGTACGATTTCAGCTGCGCGTCATGAACGCGGCTTCGACAAGCTGGACCAGTGGGCTGCGGGGACCGACGGGCTGGCGGGGTCCAATTCGACGGGGCCGCGCACCGCCCGGGGCGTCGTTGTCATGCGTGCGCTGGACGCCGAACTGCGCAGCCGCAGCAAGGGCAGGTACAGCCTCGACGACGTGGCCCGGCAATTGGCCGAGGACGGCAGGCCGGTCACCATACAGCGCATGCGGGATGTGGCCGAACACCTCGCCGGCGGGCCACTGGACTCCATTTCCCCCGAGCGACTTGAATCCGGTTGATTCAGTCGGACTCCTGGCGGTTGACCCGCCGCGCACCTATCTGATCTGCGTCAGCTGCGAATTCAGTCGGCCTTGCCAAGGAATGGCGCGAAGCGCTCACTGCAAATATCCCCAGAGTGTCTGGTTTTGGAGATATTTCAATGAAGGCGCTCAATCTCAAGCCGTGGGCGTTCCTGCCGGTTTTCCTGTTTTTTTATGCAAGTCAATCGTTAGCGCAGTCGATCTGCGACGCACCGGAAGTAAAGCTGGGCAACAACTTCATCCAGATCGCACCCACCGGGGTCGACGATACGCAGAACATCCAATGTGCGCTCGACCTCGCCGTTGGGCGGAACATTCCGGAAATCCGCCTGGCTCGGGGTGAATTCTTCATCAGTTCACTGTCCGCGCGGAACTTCGTCGGCACCTTGCAGGGAGGCGGCAGGGACCATACCCGGCTGAACGTGCTGGACCAGTCGGTCGACTGCGCTGCCATCGAGGCCCGCGGTGAGCTGCCGGCTGCCATCAAGTTCGCCGGTGGCGAGCCCCGTATCCGCTGGCTGACCCTGGCTGTTGACCCCCACTTTCTGCCCTGCGCCACCGGCGGGAGCTGGGGTAGCCTGACCGCCATGGTCCACTTTACCGGCCACGGCGGGAGCCCTTCGGACTGTACGGCTGACGTAACGTACGGGACGATCGACCGCGTCAACCTGGAAGGCCCGAGGATTTACTCCGTGGTCCCACAACCCATTGACACGGGTATTTTGGCTTCGCCAGAGGAAAGCGGTAAGCCCGAGTGCCGGAACAGCCTGCTGGGCTCGATCAGGATCAATCGGTCGCTGGTCGACGGATTTTCCACCGGAGCCCGGATCAACATGCGTGGAGACGCCCAGGTCAGCGTTCTCAACTCGGACTTCGCCGGCAACCATCTCGGCCTTGGCATCATCGACTCCAACGCCGTGGTGACCGTGTTCGGAAATCGCTTCGCCAGCAAGGCTCCCGGTTCCTATTCATGTTGTGAAGGAGGTGGCATTGGCATCGGCGTCCACAATCACTTCGCTTCGACGGGCGCAACGCGCCTCGACATTCGTGGCAACACCTTCAATATCTCCTCGGGAGGCTTTGATTCAGCCTGGGGCGTCCAGCTGACCGGAAGTTCCGGTGCGACGGCCATGGGCTGCTTTATTTCTGATAATCGCTTCCAGCTATCCGGAGGGGAGGTTCTGACCGGGATTTCATCCTACGGAGTTTCGGGAGGCATCGTCAGCGCCAATCGGATCAGCAGTTACATGCAGACCGGCGGAGTGTTTTTCGACGTGAATTCAGGTGTCATGGGAGAGGCCGACCATTGGACTGTCGTGTCAAACAGGGGTTTGGCCGACGTGCAAAGTTGGGATCCCGAAGCCGCTGATATCTACCTGGGTGCGAACTCGAGCCATGTTCTGATCGGTCCGGGCCAGGCTGCGGTCGTGCGAGATGAAGGTGTCGAGAACATCGTGTTGCCGCAGTAAGGCGGCGAAAGTGGCTCAGTAGACTTACTCCATGTACACCGGGTTGTCGAACAAGGGCTCCAGCTCGCCATGCGCGTGTTCGCCAGTTTCCGTTTCGCGGTCGAGCAGCGCTACTGTCCGGCGGAACAAATCGTTCGCTTCATCGGGGCTGTTGCCGATACAGGTCATGCCGAGTTTGCCGTACTGCGACAGCGCTCCGATCATGTAGAACAGCACGCCGGTGCCGCTGTCGGGCTGGTACTGGATCTTGTTGCGGATGATGATGTCGAACAGGTCTTCCGGCAACAGTCCGCGATAGGCCGGGGACTTGAGGTTGTCCGTGG
>JAPHSB010000075.1 GCA_026193295.1 Lysobacterales bacterium | reverse complement strand
TCAGCTGTGTGGAGAAAAATCCCGAGGGGGCGGATTGGCCGCCGCCTGCTTCCACTGATCATGTTCCCGATGAAGGTAGGTGCTCAGCGAGATCCAGACCAGCACCAGGCACATGTTGAAGATCAGGAAACCTAGATTTCCGAGGTGAAACACGCGCGTGCCGACCAGGATGGTCAGCGCCGCCAGGCCGTCGCCCAGCCGCACGAACAGGGTATCCACGGTCGGCTTGGCCTGGTACAGCATTTCCTTGGTGGTCGGCAACCACAGCATTTGCCGCGCCGTGTTTTGGATCGACAGGGTGCTGGAGTTTTCCGCGACTTTGAGTACCTGGATCAGGCCGAGAATGGGAACGAAAGCCATCGAAGCGTAGGCCGCGAGCGATATGAACGGAGTGGTGTACAGCAGCGCCTGCATGCCGCCGGCACTGAGGATGCGTGAGACCACGAACGCCTGCAGGATCAGCGCCACCAGGTTGACCCAGAAATACAGGTTGCCGTAAAAACTGGCGGTCGCCTCCTGCAGGGCCTTGTCGAATGCTTGCGGTGTGTTGGCGAGCGGCGCCAATTCTTCGGCCAGCGTGCTCTGCACGATGCCGAACAGGATGTTGTCGCCGCTGGTCACCACCCAGGTAAAGACCATGATCATGAGAGCGGTGGCGGTCAGGTAGCGGTGCGCGAAGATCAGCCGGAACGGTCCGTGCCCCGAGGGCGCCGCGGCTTCATTCCAGCGTTCGGTGGTCCACTGGGAAGGGTCGCCGTAGGCGCCACGGCGATCGGTGACAATGGCCAAGGCCAACGAAGCCGACAAGGGCAGCAGCGCGATGAGGATCAGGTCAAAAGCTTCGATGGACGGCAGCGAAATCAGTTTCCGGCCCAGCCATGAGCCCACCACGGCGCCGAGGGCCGCGCCGACTGCAATCAGCGGGAACAGGCGCTCACCCCGTGCCGCGCCGTAAACGTCGGTGCTGAAGGCCCAGAACTGCGCCACCAGGGTCACGCTGAAAATGCCCACGAATAGGTAGAACAGGATGCCGAAGAACGGGTATCCGCCCAGCAGCATGTTCGGCTGACTCAGCCAGAAAGCCACCAGCAGAACGCCAAACACGATACCGACGCGCACAATCAGGTCACGCCGGCTCAGTCGTGCTGCCAGCCGGGCATAGAGCGGCAGGATGCCCAACAGCAGCAGGCTCTGTGCAAACGCCGAGTAGGCCTTGATTTCGAGTTTGGTCAGGTCACCAATGTCGGTGACCGCCAGCCAGCCTTCCCGCACCGGCTTGACCAGGTAGAAGGCGACCAGGATCAGGAAAATGTTTGCGATCAGGATCAGACTGGTGGCGCCTTCGCGTGGTTGGACATCGGCGAACAGCCGCAGAATGCGTTCGTATGCAGGTGCTCGTTCGGAATTGCCTCGAGTGTCCATCGTCCCGATTCACAGCAGGCCGAAATCATATCCTGCTGACAAGTTAAAGGATTACAGGGGTGCCTGGCAGGTGTTGCGCCCCATGAGACATCGTCGCGGGATGCCTCGGACCAGGAGGGTGAATTGTACAGGAACTGACAGATGCAGCGGATTTTGCGGCAACGCCGCAGCGTTAAGCAGAGTCAATCGCCCGGCCTGGCACCGCAGCCCCCCGCGGATTTGGCGCTGAACCTGGGCTTGGCGGAGCTGCCCGTGGCGACTGCGCTCAGGCCAGGCTGGCGTAGTACTTTCGCAGTATATCGATCACTTCGGGGCGGCCGAACTCGCGCGGCACCGGGGCGCCCTCGGCCAGCATGGCCCGCTGCCGCGTGCCCGAAATGTGAACCCGGTCTTCGTCGCCGTGGGGGCAGGTCTTGCCGGTCGCCATGCCGAAGCACTTGTTGCAGAAGAAGGTGATGTCGATCTTCAGCGGCCGGGTCTCGAGCGCCCCGTCCCACAGGGTGTCGAAGATGTGATGGGCGTCGAACGGCCCGTAGTAGTCTCCGACCCCTGCATGGTCGCGCCCGACGATCAGGTGCGAGCAGCCGAAGTTCTGGCGGATCAGCGCGTGCAACAGGGCTTCGCGCGGACCGGCATAGCGCATCTCGATCGGGTAGCCCGCCTGGATCACCGTGCCGGGCACAAAGTAGTTGTCGATCATCGCCTGGATGGCCCGCGTCCGGACCTCGGCCGGAATATCGCCGGGTTTCAGCTTGCCCAGGACCTGGTGGATGAACACCCCGTCGGTGACTTCGATGGCGATCTTGACCAGGTGTTCGTGCGCGCGCTGCATCGGGTTGCGGGTCTGGAACGCGGCCACGCGCGACCAGCCGTTCTCGAGAAACAGCGCCCGCGCCTCAGCCGGCCGCAGGTACAGGCCGGGGTATTTCTCCGGGTACTCCCCCTCCGCCAGGCAGGTCACCCGTCCCGCGAGGTTGATCTCGCCCTGTTCCATCACTTTCTGCACACCGGGATGCGCATCGTCCAGGGTCCGGTAAACGTGCTCGCATTCCAGGCTCTTGTCCGTCGCGTATTTCTCCGTGACCTCCATGATCGCGAGGATCTCGCCGCTTTCGCCATCGACCAGCGCGACCTCTTCCTCGAGGTGGATGCGGTCGGCCAGCTCCCGATCACAGGACAGCGTGATCGGGATCGGCCAGAACACGCCGTTTTGCAGTTTCATGTCGACGCAGGAACCGCGCCAGTCCGCCTCGGTCATGAAGCCGTCGAGTGGCGTATAGGCGCCCATGGCCAGCATCAGCACGTCGGATACTTCGCGGCTGGTCATCGGCACCTGGGTCAGCGTGCGGGCGCGCTCGAGTTCTTCGGCCCGTTCCGTCTGGGGCGCCAGCAGCGCTTTGAGGCCGTTACCGCCATGGGGTTCTACCAGCTTTGACACGATTCCTGTCTCCTCATATGAATGTATAAATGGGGTCAGAGTAAAAACTCTTCGAACGAAGATTGAGTTTAACGGTCTCGGCCAGAGGGTTTTTACTCTGACCCCATTTGTATTCTCACGTATTTCTGTTTGTGGGGTATGACGCCGCGCACTCCACCCTGGGGGTTTTCCACGTCGCCCGCGTACCGCGGGATCACATGGACATGGAGATGCGGTATCGATTGGCCGGCGGCTGCGCCGATGTTGACGCCGACATTGTAGCCGTCGGGGCCGAAGTCGCGATCGATGACCGTTTTCACCTGGTCGACGAGCTCCCAGATAGCGGCTTTTTCCTCGGCCGTCGCCTGGAAGTACTCGGCGACATGCCTCCGCGTGATGATCAGGCAGTGACCCGCGCTCACCGGGTAGGTGTCATAGTGGGCAAACGCCAATTCGTTCTCGATGATCTTTTCCGGATCGCCACAAAAGGGGCAATTGGACAATTCCAACATGTCAGGGCCTGCCAATAATTGACCTGGATAGCGCTGATCGCACTAAACAGTTGTTTCCTCGATTAAGCACTGAGATACTGCTACATTAGAATCTTATAATGTTAAGCTGATTGTGCGGCTAATGCCATTGTTACAAAATCAATCGTTCAACGAATAACCCCTGAGGAGATCGGATTTCATGTTCACCACCAATCCTTTCCTGGAGCTTTCGGGGCTCATATCTCCCCTCGCGATGCAGATTTACGTCATCGCCATGGTCATCCTGGTCGCCGGCGGGACGATTCTGGACATGATCCACAAGAAAAACGCCGAGTACTTTTTCAGGAACGCGGAGAAGGCCAAAAAGGCGGCAACCCGGAACGTGTCCGCGGGCGAAAAGGTCTCGATCGCCGTCAGCACCGTCGCCGTCGACGTGCTCACTTCCGGTGAATTCTGCAACCAGCGCAGGCGGCTCGCCCACCTGCTCACCATGTACGGCTTCATATTGTTTATCGTCAGCACGGCGGTCCTGATCTTCGGCTATGCCGCCTCGCCTTCGCCCGCCATCTGGCCCCTGCTGTGGCACCTCGGCGCCCTGATGGTCTGCGTCGGCGGTTACTGGTTCTGGTTCGCCATCCGGGTCGACGTCGCAGCAGAGGGGAACCTCTGGTATCGCGTGATGCGGGCTGACCTGTTCATCCTGGCGCTGCTCGCGACCACCACGTTCGCGCTGCTCTGGTCCGTGTTCGGGGCAATCTTCTACTTCGTCCTGTTCATCGCCGCCGCCACGGTGCTGTTCGGCACGGTGTTCTGGTCCAAGTTCGCGCACATGTTCTTCAAACCGGCCGCGGC
>JAPHSB010000208.1 GCA_026193295.1 Lysobacterales bacterium | reverse complement strand
CTCGCGACGGTGCTGCTCCTCGGCCAGCTTGCGTGAACGCTCCTCTTCCTTCAGACGCTCGGCGTCTTCCGCGCGGCGTCGCGCTTCTTCACGCTGGGCGCGTTCTTCCGCCTGCCTGCGATTCTTTTCCTCGGCGTCTTTCTGGGCTTGCTCCTGCGCCGCCAGGCGCTCTTCTTCCTCGCGCTTCAGGCGGGCTTTCTCGACTGTCTCCTGCTGCAGGGCCTCTTCGGCCTCGCGCTTGGCGCGCGACTCCTCAAGAATTTTCCGTGCCTCTTCGCGGTCGGCGGCGCCCGTTCCAATCTGCTCCTGCACCACTTCGCGCTTGACATAGGTGCGACGCTTCCTGACCTCGACGTTTACCGTGCGCGAGGAGGCGCGCGGCCCGGACCCTGCCACGCGCAGTTCGCTCACCGACTTGCGCTTCAGGGTTACGCTGCGCGGTGCGGTCGCGTCACTTTCCACCTTGCCGTGGCTGGCGCGCAGGTAAGCCAGCAGCTTCTTCTTGTCGTCGTTGGAAACCGTGTCATCTCCACCCGCGGCCTTGATACCGGCGTCATTGAGCTGCGCCAGCAATTTCTTGCTGTCGACGCCCAGTACATCGGCCAATTGTGAAACGGTTACTTTTGACATAAATCTACTCCTTGGAAAACGATCGGACCCCGGACTGCTGCGGGCCTGGCGCGGCATGCAATGCGCGGCCGGACATTACCCTTCCTCGGCAAACCAGGGTGCACGAGCCGCCATGATCAGCTCGGCCGCTTCTTCGTCGGTCATGTCGTCTATCTCTTTCAACTCGTCGACGGACAGCTCGGCCAGGTCCTCCTGCGTACGAATGTCCTTTTCGGCCAGCCGAAAGGCGAGGCGCTCGGTCATGCCCTCGAGATCCAGCAGATCGTCCTCGGGGGCATTCTCGTCAAGCACTTCTTCCTTCGCGATCAACTGGGTCAACAGGGCGTCGCGGGCACGGCGCCGCATCTCAGACACCATCTCTTCGTCGAACTCCTCGATTTCAAGCAGTTCCGACTCAGGCACGTACGCGATTTCCTCGATGTTGCTGAAACCCTCCTGCACCAGGATGTTGGCAACGTCTTCGCCAACGTCCAGCCGCTGCATGAAACGTTCCAGGATGCTGCGCGATTCTTCCTCGCTCTTCTGTTCCGCCTGCTCGACTGTCAGGACATTGAGCGTCCAGCCGCTCAACTCGCTCGCCAGGCGCACATTCTGGCCGCCGCGGCCGATCGCCTGTGACAGGTTGGACTCCTCGACCGCGATATCCATCGAGCCGTTTTCTTCGTCCACGACGATCCCCGCCACTTCCGCCGGCGCCATCGCATTGATCACGAACTGTGCCGGGTTCTCATCCCACAGGATGATGTCGATCCGCTCACCGGCCAACTCATTCGAAACCGCCTGTACGCGCGAGCCGCGCATGCCGACGCAGGCGCCGATCGGATCGGTGCGCCGATCGTTGGAGCGCACGGCAATCTTCGCCCTGCGGCCAGGGTCACGGGCCCCGCCCATGATGGAAATCAATTCCTGGCCGATTTCCGGGACTTCCAGCTCGAACAGCGCGACCAGGAATTCCACGATCGTGCGGCTGGCGAAGAGCTGTGGCCCGCGCAGCTCCGCCCTGACCTCGTAGAGATAAGCCCGCAGACGGTCGCCCGGCCTGACGGATTCCCCCGGCACCATGTGGCGCTGGCTGATGAAAGCTTCGGCATTGCCGCCGAGATCGAGATACACGTTGCCGCGTTCCACCCGCTTGACGATGCCGTTGACCAGTTCGCCGGCGCGGTCCTTGTACTCCTCTACCACCTGCGCCCGTTCGGCTTCCCGCACACGCTGAACGATGACCTGCTTTGCAGTTTGTGCCGCTATGCGACCAAACTCCGCGTTCTCCATCGGCTCCTCTATGAATCCGCCCGCTTCGATTTCGGGATCGATCGCCTTGGCGTCATGCAGGAACAGCTGGGCGTCCTCGACCTCCATCTCCGCATCGTCAGCAATGACCTCCCAGCGCCGGAACGTTTCGTATTCTCCGGTACTGCGGTCAATTGCCACGCGCACGTCACGCTCTTCTGCGCTGAGCTTGCGTGCCGCCGATGCCAGTGCAGCTTCAAGCGCGCCGAAAATCACGTCCTTGCTGACGCCCTTCTCGTTCGAAACGGCGTCGACAACCAGCAGGATTTCTTTGCTCATCGGGTCTCTTCTCTCTTTACAAATAGGCTGTCGTAATCGGGCACCAGCCTGGCCTTGGCGATATTGCCCATCTCCAGTTCCACTTCCTCACCATCCTGATCCAGCCGGACCTTGCCGCTGTCGGCGCCCAGCAACCGCCCCTTGAACTTGCGCCGCCCGTTCAGCGGGGAAAACAGCGACAGCTTGACCTGTTCACCGCGGAAACGTTCGAAGTGCTCCAGTGTGAACAGGGGCCGGTCCAGCCCGGGCGAGGACACTTCCAGGTTGTAGTGGCCCGGAATCGGATCTTCGACATCGAGCAGGGCCGCGACCTCGCGCGATACCCGCTCGCAGTCTTCCACGGCGATGCCATCCGGCCGGTCGATGTAAACGACCAGCACAGGGTTTTTCGGGTTGCTGCTGCGCTCGAGGCCCACGAATTCGTAGCCCAGTTCCTCGATCAGCGGCTGCAGCAACTGTGTCAGCTTGGCATCGCTCAAGCAAATCTCCAATATCGCCCGGGGCAAGTTCGACCTCCGGGCACAAAAAAAGGGCACCTCGGCCCTACCTGGCAAACCTCCGGCGAGAGGCTCCTCGTCTTCAATAAAAAGGCCCCTGCTGGGGCCTTTTTCACTGAAACCTGGTAGCGGGGGCAGGATTCGAACCTGCGACCTTCGGGTTATGAGCCCGACGAGCTGCCAGACTGCTCCACCCCGCATCAGCAGGGGGGGAATGATATAGATTCCCCCAGCCTATTTCAAGCGCGATCAAAACCACGCCTGACCGAGATATGGTGGCTCACAGTGCCGATATCAAGCGGCCCTTTTACGCCCCAAAGGAAGCCATGCAAATGGCGATCAGCGAACTGGAGAAAATCCCCAGGCCCAACATCATGATGCCGTTCAGCGAGATGGCAGCGCGAAAGTCCACCGGTGCGTCGATGACCGCTTCGGTAACCGGCTCGTCGAAATACATCAGTTTGACCACCCGGATGTAGTAAAAGGCGCCTACCACCGAGAAGACCACCGCCACGACGGCGAGCCACAGCAGCCCCGCGTCCAGCGCGGCCTTGATCACGAGCCACTTGGCAAAAAAACCGACGAACACCGGCACGCCGGCCATGGAAAACATCACCATGGCCATGATGGCCGCGTACCAGCTGTCACGCTGGTTGAGGCCCTTGAAGTCGTCGAGCTTCTCGGCCTCCACACCCCGCGCCGACAGCATGATGACCATGCCGAACG
>JAPHSB010000197.1 GCA_026193295.1 Lysobacterales bacterium | reverse complement strand
CCCGAGCGCATCATCGCGCCGCTGGCCGACGGCGTCAGCTATTTCATCGCGATGCCGGGCTCGCTGGCCGAGCCCCCGGTCTATGGCGCGAAAATCGTCAGCCTGCATCCCGGCAACCCGGCGCAGGGGCGGCCCGCCGTGCAGGGTTTCGTTACGCTGTTCGACGGCGGCACGGGAAGCCCGGTGGCCCTGATCGATGGGGCCGAGATCACCCGTATCCGAACCGCGGCCGCCTCGGCGCTGGCGACCCGGGAGCTCGCCCGCCCGGACGCGGCGACGCATGGCATCCTCGGCGCCGGCGTGCAGGCAGCCAGTCACCTCGAGGCGATCAGCTGCATACGCGGAATCGAACAGGTACTCGTATGGGCCAGGGAACTGCGCAAGGCACGACAGTTCGCAGCAGAACAAACGGAGCGGACCGGGCTCAAGGTCGCGGCGGCCGAAAACGCCGCGGAGGCGGCAGCCTGCGATATCGTCAGCGTGGTCACCAACGCGCCGGAGCCGGTGCTGCAAGGCAGATGGCTCCAGCCCGGCACGCACTTCAACCTGGTCGGCTCCCACGAGGCGCACCATCGCGAGGCCGACACTGAGGCCGTAACCCGTGCGACGGTCTACGTGGATGCACGGCGGGGGGCGCTGAGCGAAGCCGGCGACCTGCTGATACCCATAAAGGAAGGCCGGATGACCGCCGATGACATCGTCGGCGAAATCGGCGAGGTGCTGGCCGGGACCGCGCCCGGTCGCCGCGACAGTCAGCAGATCACCCTGTACAAGTCCCTCGGGATTGTCGCCCAGGACCTGTTCGCCGCGGAATACGTGTTGCGGCAGGCACGATTGCAGGACGCCGGCAGCCACATCGCGTTCCCCTAGACTCTGCAGGCCGCTCTGATAGCATCGGCCGACCAACCCACGCTTTGCGGGGGGTAGCCGGTCCCTTCCCGGAAAGAAACACCGGTTTTCCCGAATGAATTCGGTCCTACATTTCGTCCTCGATCGGCAGGAGCGTCAGGAACCAGTCCTCGATGCGGCGCATGAACGAATGGGTGGGTTGATGTTGCAGCACTTCGTCGTCCGACACCCAGGTCATGCGGCCATCATCTTCCAGCTGCAGATGCCAGGCGTTGCGCGGTGAAAAATCAGGCTCCAGGGCGCGACGCAGTTCCGCGTTCAGCGAGGGGCTCTCGATCAGCAGGCCCATTTCGGTGTTGAGCTTGAGGGAACGGGGGTCCAGGTTGGCGCTGCCGACGAATACCCGGTCATCGTCGAACACCAGCATCTTGGCGTGCAGACACAATGATTTTTCCTCCACCGGCGACTGGATGTAGAGTCCCCGGTCCTTGGCTTGCGCCCGCACTTCGTGCACGTCCACACCCATGCCCACCAGGGTATCGATATGCTTGCGGTAGGCGCTGTGGGCGGTCAGGTGGTTGTTCGAGTTGATGGAGTTGGTGAGGATGCGCACCTGCACGCCGCGCCGTTCGGCGCGATCGATGGCCGCCTCCAGTTCCGGGGTCGGTATCAGGTAGGCGGACACCAGCCAGACCTCGGAGGTCGCTGCGTCGATCGCGCGAACCAGCCGCTCACCGACCTGCACCGGCGCTTCGTCCGACTCTGACGGATTGCCTTCGGGCGGGCGGTCGAGCAGCAGCTCCGCCCGGCCGGGGTGTGCGACCGTTACCAGCCGTTTCCAGTCCTCCATGCGCTGCGCCGAAGTCTGCTCGACATGCCCGTCCGCACCAACCGTGTCCTCCGGTATGCCGGGCTCGGGTCGGCCGGGCCCAGCGCGCTGGGCCATGATGGCCTCCACCGGGAACGACCAGCGATCGTTCCAATAGGCATCAAAGCCAGCGGCAAGCTCATTCACCACGGGACCACCGGCCACCAGCTCCATGTCGCGAAAATTGTCCTTCTCGTGGTAACCGAAGTAGTGCGTGGCGATGTTGCGCCCGCCGACGATGGCGACCCGGTTGTCGACTACCATGACCTTGTTGTGCATGCGGTGGTCGAGCCGCTCGAATTCACCGGCGTTCAGCACCTGGCGCAAGGCCGCCTCGCTGGAGCGGCGCTTGTAGGGATTCCAAACTTTCAGCTCGATGTTCTCGTGCCGGTCGATGTCCAGCAGTTGCTGATCGGCGTCCAGGATAAAGGAGTCATCCACCAGGACCCGCACGAATACCCCGCGTTCCGCGGCGGCCAGAAGATGCTCGCGTACCTGGTGCCCTACCGCGTCGAGTTCCCATATGAAGGTTTGCAGGTCGATGCTGTCGACCGCGCTGTCGATAGCCCGGAGCCGCCAGTCGAAAGCTTCGCTGCCGACGTTCAGTACATGGAACCAGTCGTCCGCGCGCAGCGCCTCGAGTTCTTGCCACTTCGTGGCTTCCGCGGGCGGCGGGGTCGTCTCCACGGGGGTCTCGACCGGTTGCAGTCCGCCTGCACAGCCGTGCAGCAACAGCGACGCCGCCAGCGCGCCTGACATGATTCGCGGGTAACGAGTCCATCCGGTGGTCATCGATCAGCTATCCTGTGAAACCGGTGAGCCATGTTGCGGACAATGCCTTCGTGATGCAAGTAGGACCGAATTCATTCGGGAAACCCAGGACCGAATTCATTCGGGAAAGGCAGAACCGAATTCATTCGGGATTTGATGTTTCTTCCCGGGGTACCCGGCGCCTCCTGGTCAAAGCGCAAGCAGATCCCGAATGAATTCGGTCCTACAACCCGTCGTCCTATACCCGAGACTTAAGTTATCCTTGGCGCCATGATCAAGCGCCTGTACAGCGGCTGGGCCGCCCTGAGCCTGTCTGCCCGCATCCTGATCGGCCTGGGGGCCGGCATTTTCACCGGGCTGTTTTTCGGCGAGCCGGCCGCCATTCTGCAGCCCATGGCCGACGCCTACATCCGCCTGATGCAGATGACGGTACTGCCGTACCTGATCACATCGCTGGTGGTGGCCTTCGGGCAACTGGACGCAGACGAGGCGAAGCGGCTCGCGTTGCGTGGCGGCGTGTTGCTGCTGATCATCTGGGCGTTCACGGCCCTGGTGCTGGTGTTGATGCCGATGACCTTCCCGGTCTACGACAGCGCCTCGTTCTTCAGCAATTCACTGATCGAGCCCCCCCAGTCGTTCTCACTGACCGAGATTTACTTCACTTCCAACCCTTTCGCTTCCCTGTCGCAGAACGTGGTACCCGCCGTGGTGCTGTTCAGCTGCCTGATCGGCATCGGCCTGATCGGCCTGGCCGACAGGGAAAGCCTGCTGGGTCCGCTGCGCACCTGGAACAAGGCCATCGTGCGCATCACGGGTTTCGTCATCAATCTCACGCCCTACGGTGTGTTCGCCATCGGCGCGGTGACGGCGGGCACGATGGACCCCGAGACGCTGTCGCGGCTGGAGGTCTACTTCATTGTCTTTGCCGTCGCTGCCCTGCTGCTGTCCTTCGTGATCCTGCCGTTCCTGGTGACCGCGGTGACGCCATTCCGCTACCGGGAGGTCGCCTTCATCGCCCGCGATGCGCTACTGACGGCCTTCGTCGCCAACAGCGCCTTCATCGTGCTGCCCATCCTGATCGAGCGCTCGAAGAAGCTACTCGAAGATCACGGCCTGCTGGACGAGAACAGCGACTCGGCCGCCGAGGTCCTGATCCCGGTCATGTTCAACTTCCCCAACGCCGGGAAGTTGTTGACGCTGCTGTTCGTGCCTTTTGCCGGGTGGCTGGCCGGGGCCCCACTGACCGGCGGAGACTATGGATCGCTGATGGCGGCGGGCATTCCGAGCTATTTCGCCAAGGCCCAGGT
>JAPHSB010000124.1 GCA_026193295.1 Lysobacterales bacterium | reverse complement strand
GCCATGGAGGCCGTGCGCGGCGACGGCAATCGCTACACCGCGGACATCGCGCGGCACCTGTACGACGCCGGCCCGCTGGCCGACCCCGGGCGCAGCCGCCGCTTCCTGTTCGAGGCCGGGCGCGCGGCCTTCGCCGCGGCCGCCGCCGACGAAGCGCTGGAGGCTTACGACCGCGCGCTCGGGCTCGACGACGGCCTGGCGGACGAGGACCGAGCCCACATGCTTTACCATCGCGGCGTGGCCTGGCGGGCGCTCAACCGCTGGGACGACGCGGCCCGCGACTGGCTGGAGGCCCTGCCGGTGTTCGAGCGGCTGGGCGACGGCGAGATCGTGGCGCGCATCTGCTGGGACCTTGCCTACTGGCATGCATGGGCCAACCGCATGGCCGAGGCCGAAGCGCTCTGCCACCGCGGACTGGCAGCGGTCGGCGAGGAACCCAGCGTGGCCCGCTGCCAGCTGCTGGCTGCGTTCGCCATGTGCGCCGGCGAGCGGACCGAGTACGCCACCTGGGAAACCTACATCGAGCAGGCCATCGCGATGGCCGAGCAACTGGGCGAAGAGCGCCTGCTGGGCGGCTACATCCTGACCGGCAAGCAGTACCTGGGCGAACACTGGTTCAAGGCCGGCCTGCACGCCGAGACCGCCGACCGCGCCATCGCGCTGATGCGGCGCCTGGGCTCGCCGTTCGAGCTGTCCACCACGCTCGGCGCCTCGTTCCTGGGCTACCTGTGCAACGGGCGCTTCGACGACGTCGCGAAGAACCACCCCGAAGCCTGGGGGCTGGCCCGCGAGCACGGCGACTTCGGAACCGAGATGCACGCACAGTTGGCCTGGGGCATGGTGCAGTGCTACCGCGGCGATTTCGAGGAGGGCTGCGCGCGCGTTACCCACGTGACGGACTGGGCACGCGGCGTCGACTTCGCCTGGAAAGGACCCGTGCTGGGCATGGAGGCCATGAGCTATTTCTATGCCGGCGACTGGGTGCGCGCGCGTGAAATCGCCGATGAGAGTATCACCCAGCCGATCGAGGGCACGATGGCCGGCATGGAGGCGGCGGTGCGCCTGCTGCTGCTGGCGCAAACCGGCGATCCGGAGGCGCCCGCCCGGATGGACGAACTGCAACCGCGGGTCTGCATTGCAGGACAGGAAAACCAGATTGGCGCCTGGCACGCGGGCATGGCAACGCTGCAGGCGGCCGCGATACTCGGACTGCGCGAGCGCTGCGCCGCGCTTTATGATTGCGCCGTGCAACTGGACCGCGCCGGCACGCACATCGTGTGGGACCTTGGACTGGCCGAGAAGCACGCGGCCATCGCAGCCGCGGCCGGCGGCCACTGGGAGCGGGCCGAGCGACACTTCGACGCCGCCACCGCGCGCGCCGAGTCCATCGGCGATCGACTCGATGCGGCGGAACTGCTGCGCTGGCAGGCACAGGCACGGCTGTGGCGCGACGGCCCCGGCGATCGCGCGGAGGCCACGGCGCTGGCCGGGGCTGCGCAGGAGGCCTATGCCGCGATCGGGATGCAGCGGCATATTGGGCTGGCCGAAGCGCTGCTGAATGCGGGCGAGTAAGCGGCGTTCGGGGGAGCGAGCCGTGCGCATCCGGCCCATTTCGGCTACCAAATCATCCACTTAGGGACTTGGTCATCTGCCAGGCCTCACTTAGAAGTGCCATTTATGGCCCATAAACAGCGCTCTAAGCGCTATAGCCTGGCCACATATTTGTGAAAGGATCCGTGTATCAACCAGATAGGCTGGCCCGACCCCATCCAACGCTGTGCAGGCCCCGGCTCTACAGATCGAAGCGGTCTGCGTTCATGACCTTCGCCCACGCTGCGACGAAGTCATTGACGAACTTCTCTTCGCTGTCGTCCTGGGCATAGACCTCGGCGTAGGCGCGCAGAATCGAGTTCGAGCCGAAAACCAGGTCGACGCGGGTCGCTGTCCATTTCGTCTTACCCGTCTTGCGCTCCTGGATTTCGTACCGGTTGTCGCCCGCCGGCTTCCAGGCGTAGGCCATGTCGGTCAGGTTGACGAAGAAGTCATTGGTCAGGGCGCCTGCACGGTCGGTAAAGACGCCGTGCGCGGTGCCGCCGTGGTTGGTACCCAGCACGCGCATGCCGCCGACCAGCACCGTCATCTCGTGAGCGGTCAGGCCCAGCAGTTGGGCGCGGTCGAGCATGAGCTCTTCAGCGCTGACGGCGTAGTCTTTCTTCAGCCAGTTGCGGAAGCCATCGTGGACCGGCTCGAGGTACTGGAAGCTGTCGGCGTCGGTCTGCTCGGCGGTGGCGTCGCCACGACCGGGCGCGAAAGGCACCGTGACTGGGTGGCCGGCAGCCCTGGCGGCTTGCTCGATACCCACGTTTCCGGCGAGCACGATCACGTCCGCCACGCTGGCGCCGGATTCCGCGGCGATACCCTCCAGCACGCCAAGCACACTGGCCAGCCGTTCGGGCTCGTTGCCCGCCCAGTCTTTCTGGGGCGCCAGGCGGATACGGGCGCCGTTGGCGCCGCCGCGCATGTCGGAGCCGCGGAAGGTACGGGCGCTGTCCCAGGCAGTGCATACCATCTCGCTGATCGTGAGGTCGCTGGCGGCGATGCTGGCCTTCACGGCAGCCACGTCATAGTTGCTGTTGCCGGCCGGAACGGGATCCTGCCAGAGCAGATCCTTCTGGGGCACCTCGGGGCCGAAATAGCGTGATCTGGGGCCCATGTCACGGTGGGTCAGCTTGAACCAGGCACGGGCGAAGGTCTCCGAGAAGTAAGAGGGGTCCTTGTAGAAACGCTCGGCGATTTTGCGGTACTCGGGGTCCATTTTCATGGCCATGTCGGCGTCGGTCATGATGGGGTTGTGGCGGATCGAGGGATCCTCCACATCGACCGGTTTGTCTTCTTCCTTCATGTCGACGGGTTCCCACTGCCAGGCGCCGGCCGGGCTCTTCCTGCTTTCCCATTCGTGCTTGAGCAGGAGATGGAAGTAGCCGTTGTCCCACTGGGTAGGGTGGGTGGTCCAGGCACCTTCGAGACCGCTGGTGACGGCGTCGCGGCCGACGCCACGGGTGGTCTTGTTGTTCCAGCCAAGGCCCTGCTCGTCGACATCCGCGCCCTCCGGAGCCGGTCCGAGCAGCGCGGCGTCGCCGTTGCCGTGGCACTTGCCCACGGTGTGTCCGCCAGCGGTCAGCGCCACGGTCTCTTCATCGTTCATGGCCATGCGCGCAAACGTCTCGCGCACGTCCCGGGCGGTTTTCAGCGGATCGGGCTTGCCGTCAACGCCTTCGGGGTTGACGTAGATCAGGCCCATCATCACGGCCGCCAGGGGGTTTTCCAGGTCGCGCTCGCCAGAGTAGCGGCTATTCGGGTTGTCGCTGGTCGCGAGCCATTCGGTCTCGGGGCCCCAGTCGATGTCTATTTCGGGGTGCCAGATATCCTCGCGGCCGAAGCCGAAGCCGAAGGTTTTCAAGCCCATCGACTCGTAGGCGACGTTGCCGGCCAGGACGATCAAGTCGGCCCAGCTGAGCTTTTTGCCGTATTTCTTCTTGATGGGCCACAGCAGGCGACGGGCCTTGTCGAGGTTGGTGTTGTCGGGCCATGAGTTGAGGGGGGCAAACCGCTGGTTACCGGTGCCGGCGCCGCCGCGGCCATCGGCCACCCGGTAGGAGCCCGCGGCGTGCCAGGCCATGCGGATCATCAGCCCACCGTAGTGGCCCCAGTCGGCCGGCCACCAGTCCTGGCTGTCGGTCATCAGTGCCCGCAGATCGCTTTTCAGCGCATCGACATCCAGCTTTTTCAGTTCTTCGCGATAGTTGAAGTCCTCGCCCATCGGGTTGGGCTTGGTGTCGTGTTGGTGAAGTATGTCCAGGTTGAGTGCATTGGGCCACCAGTCCATGTTGGACTTGCTGACGGTGGTTTGGGCGCCGTGCATGACCGGGCATTTGCCTTGATTCGACATCGTTCGCTCCATAATTGGGGGGGTGAGTACTTTAATAGTCTATAACAATAGATAATGTCTTTCTAATTGTTATTCTCTATTGAGAGCCTGGTGTTTTCTGTTTTCGCCAGATCTCCAGTGGGCGATAAAGTCCGGAAAAGGGCCATTACTGCACCGCCACGCAGGCCAGGTCCTCGGCGACGATGACGCGGCCGCTGTAGTTTGATTGGACGATGCCGACGTTCTCGTCCAGGTTGGCCAGGCTGCGTGCCATGAAGTGACTCAGCAGCAGCGTTTTCGCGCCGGCCGCCTGCGCGATGGTACCGATGGTCTCCGGCGTGGCGTGCAGGTTCCTGGCCACCGCGTCCGCATCCTGTGGGATCGGCATGTGCATGACCAGCAGGTCGGCATCGCGGGCGAAATCGACGAAAGCCGGGTTGCTGCCGTTCTGGTCGCTGGCGAAGACGACGGTCGCCTCGCCCAACCGCAGGCGGAACGCAAGCGCCGGCACCGGGCCGTGCGGCACGGGCAAGGCCTCCACCCCGAACCGTTGGTTCGATGCGGCCATCAATGCGATCGGGCCGTTGGATGCGACCGGCACTTCGATCTGCTCGAGCTTGGCCAGACCGCCGCTGCCATCCAGGTAACCCGACAGATAGGCATAGGCGCCGCGCTCACCGTCCAGCACGGCCGCGAGGAAGCCCTGCAATCCGGGGAAAGGCCCCGCGCCGCTGGGCCCCGCAATGGGCAGCGAACGCTTCCGTTTTGAGAAGAAGCCGGATTTCAGCAGCGCCGGCAGGTCCGCCGAGTGATCGGTGTGGAAGTGGCTCAGGCCAATGAAGTCCAGGTCGGCGAAGCGCGCGCCGGCCTCACCGAAGCGCAGGAAGGCGCCGCCCCCGGCATCGACCAGGATGCGCGAAGCACCATCGATCCAAACCAGGTAGGCAGCTGAAGAGCGCCCATCGTCCGCGATCGGCCCGCCCGAACCAAGCACCTGCACTGCCAGCGCATCTGCAGTCGAACAGGAGGCGGCCCTTGCTTCGGCGCTGGCAGCAAGCAGGGGCGCCAGCAGGGCAAGGCACAGCAGTTTCAACATGGCAGGCATTGATTGGTTCCTCCGGTGGAAGTTGTTCGGTGCATGTCGTGAAGCCCGGTTGCCGGTCAGTATATAGGAGAGGTTTTTGCCCTGACCCGAAATACATGCATTGTCTGTTGCACGGTCGCTTCGCGGTACTTTGCGCGGCCTGCTGGAGCCGCCCGGCTGGATCGGCCAGGTGCTGGTGGTGGCGCTGGTCGGCCTCTCTCCCCGCGGGCCGTGCGAAGCGTGAGCGGCCTTTGGCCGCATGGTGGCCAGCCACTGCACCCCACCCATGGCCCGTTAGACAAGCAAAAAGAAGTGGACTAGGCTCAACTTGGGGGGTGGATCCAACTGAGGGTTACCAACCATGAAAATATTTCGGATTTATTCCAGGAGTGCAGTTACTTCGTGCCTTTCGGTTGCCGCCTGCGCGTTGGGTCTGGCGGCCACTACTGCGCACGCGCAGTCGTTCGTCAACGGCGGTTTTGAAGCCGATAACTGGGCGCCAGGATCGAACGCGGGCGCATCTCCAACCGGCTGGGTTACAACGCTCAGCGGAGACGGATCTTGGCCTTATGGTGTTCACAATGATGGGAATACAACCCAGGAACACACTCTGTTCGGCAACCAGTTCATAGAACTGTGTGCCAAGGACTGCCGAAATTCACCGCCAGTAGGGAGTATTTCGCAAACGGTATCTGGATTTGTGATCGGCCAACAATACCGCTTGGACTTCCAGCACGCACCCGAGGTACACGCTGACGCCGGCTTTGAAGAGAGCATCGTCAACGTCAGTATCACGGGCGGCACCCCGGCCAGTACCAATTTTTCCGGAAACGCGGTGGGGGGTTATTTTGCACAATGGACGGCGCAGTCCCTGGTATTCACCGCCAATGCGACGAGCCTGACGTTCACGTTCACCGGAGTAGACGGTGTCACTGATCAGTCAAGAACGGAGTCCGGCATCGACCAGGTTTCGGTAACCGCCTTGGGCGCTGCGCCGACGCCCCCGACGTCGCCGTCTACTGCCGTTCCAACCCTGTCCTTCTATGGCGCTGTTTTGGCCATACTGGGCATGTTGCTGGTGGCGGGCCGGTATTTCTGGGTATCGTCCAGGAACAGATAGTCTGAGCCAAACGGGGTCAGAGCAAAGGCCCGGAGCTGCAGCTCCGGTGCTTTGCTTTGACCCAATCGCAACATGGCGCCAGATCGTTAGCCTGTATTTTCGTCCCGCCGATCTCTGTCATTACCCCTGTTATGAATCGCGGCTGAAGCCGCTCCCCCGAATAAGGGGTCAGAAATCGTTATGATCAGTACGGAAACCCAACCAGGTTTTAAATCAAGCCGGTTGGCCAGAAAGGGAACCGAGACCCCTGGCCAGGTTTCAGGCCGTCATTCACCCATCACGACTTCCGGTTGTTCCGTGGTCAGTGCTGCTGCGAGCGCCACGCGGGCGTCCTGATCAACGCCCAGCTCGGTCAGAAAGGCATCCATTGAGCCGTATTGTTCGTCCACGCTGGCGTAGAAAGCCTCCAGCATTTCCGCCTGCACGCCTACAATCGGAAACCAGGCTTCGGCCGACGGACCTCTGCCAAAGCGCCCTCCGCTGCCGGATTTACTGCGCTCTTTGGAAATGAGCACGGATTTTTCCTGTGCACGGCTGATTTCGTTGGTCAGCAGATAGTCTTCCATGATGGTTTCCCGGTCCACGCCCAGGGCTTCCAGGATCAGCGCAGTCGCAACGCCCGCGCGGTCTTTGCCGGCGCTGCAGTGGATCAGCACAGGCCAGTTCGATTGATCAAGCACCAGGTCCATCAGTTTTCGGAAGCTGGGTGGCCCCTCATCTGCAATCATGCGATAGCCTTCGACCATGTGCTCCAGGGACTGCTCTTCCGTGAAGCGGTTACCTCTTATCAGCTTGCGTTGCGCATTGAACCAGTCGTTATGCGCGTCACCGATCGGAAAATGATAAAACTGCGGCGGATGATCACCCTGCCAGACCGTAGGCGATTGATCGTGTTCCCGGTGAGTGCGCAAGTCGATGACCGTTTTCACGCCGATCTCTTCGAGCTGCTGAAAATCGCTGGCCGTGAGCCGCGACAGGTTCTCGGAGCGAATGATCTGTCGCCAGCGCAGGGTGCGTTGGTCGCTGGTCTGGTAACCGCCGATATCGCGCGTGTTGGAGGTCCCTTTCAGATGAATCTCCCGATCGGGCCCAAGTTCGTCTGCCAACGCCGGATTGACCAGCATCCAGGCAGCCAGCGCAATGACGGCCGTGTATAGCTTTTTTTTCATCTGCGCAGACGATTTCCGCATGGATACTTCTCCTCAGGAGCTGGCTAAAGTGCAGATTGAATCATACTGGGATGGGTACGATCCAGCTTGACTTCAGGAGACAACAAATTGACCGGCCCGAAATGCAACGGCACGATCAGCGTTCATTCGCCCGGCGCATAGCAAATGTTCAAGGCTCAGGGGATCGGTACTCCATTTCCAGGCTGTCGAACAGGAACACCAGGCGATCCACCTGCTGACTGATGACCTCGGTGTACGGCGTGCCGCTGCCATGACCCGTGTTACCGCTTGTCCGCAGCAAGACCGGGCTTCCGGACGTCGTATTGGCCTGCAGCATGGCGGTCATCTTGCGCGAATGCATTGGATCTACCCGGCCATCATTCTCCCCGGTCATGAAGAGGATCGGTGGATAATCTGCCTTGTCGACCTTGTGATACGGCGAATAGGCACGGAGGGCTTTGAATTGGTCCAGGTCCTTGACCGTGCCAAATTCGGGAATGTTGAAAGCGCCGTTTGGTGAGAGCTCCACGCGCAGCGAGTCATAGATACCCACATGCGAAATCACGGCGCCGAAGTCGCCCGGATGTTGCGTGATCATGGCCCCCATGAGCAAGCCACCATTGCTGCCTCCTTCGATGGCCAACTTGTTTCGACTCGTATAGCCGGCTTCGATCAGGTAGGTCATCACAGCATGAAAATCATCGAACACGTTCTGTTTCCTGGTAAGCATGCCCTGCTGGTGCCATTCCTCACCGAACTCGCCGCCACCCCTGAGGTTGGCGACGGCGATGATTCCGCCCTGTTCCAGCCAGAGCTTCCTGATCGGGTTGAATCCGGGAGAGAGTGATACGCCATAGCCACCGTATCCAGTCAGCAACAGCGGATTGCTGCCGTCGAGCTTGGTTCCCTTGGCCATGATGATGTTGACCGGCACCGCCGTGCCGTCCTTCGACCGGGCGTGTTTTCGCTCGACAACCGCACCTTCGAAGCTCACCGGGCTGGTGCTGCTGAGCGGATGACGGGTCGATGTCCGGCCGTCGAACAGCAGCCAGTTGGTGGGGGCAAGGTAGGAATACTGCCGAACCAGGACTCCGTCATCCCAGGGCACGATCTGCCCGACCCCGGAGACTCCCAGATCGGGTGAAGGCAAGGCGCCGCCCTCGAGATCATAGACCTTCAGCTCTTCCGGCCCACCGGCCAAAGTTTTGGCGTATATCTTTTCTTTGTGGACGACAAAGGTCGGGTCGCCATAGAAATCGGACGCGAAGGCCACATCACCGGGCGCCACGAAGTCCTCGAGCTTGGTGTTCGGGAGGCCGCCAATGTCCATGCGCATGAACTTGCCACGGGGCGAGCCCTTGCGCGAGAGCGCCAACAGGGTGTTTTGGTCAATGAAAACCGCCTGCACCAGCTTGTCATCGTAGTCCGCCACGCGATGCCAGGTGCCGTTGAGGTCGCGGACGTGCAGCTGGAATTTGCCACTGTCTCCATATTGCATGGTCACCAGCACCTTGCCGCTGGGCGAATGCTGAATCACGCGAATTTCCGCAATTCGATCGAAAAGCTCACCAATCTCGTATTGGTCCGCATCCAGCGCGGTACCCAGTTTGCGATGCCACAGCTGTTGGTAAAAATTCTGATCCTCGGCCGATTTTTCGCCGTCGCGAGGGTAACGCGTGTAATAAAAGCCGCCGCTGTCGGCATCCCAGCTCAGATCGCCGCCAGCCGTCGGTCCATTTACACGGGGTACGACCGTGTCCACCTGCTTCCCGGTCCGGCTGTCGAAGATGTGGAGATCGGCAATTTCCGCCCCGGCGACGGTCAGTGCGATGGCGATGAGCTTGCCGTCGGGCGAGACCTTGTACCACTCAACCGAGGTGCTGCCGCTTTCATCCCATTTCTCAGGGTCGAAGGCGACGCGTTCGCTGCCAGGATCGCCATTGGCGCTTGTCTGCACGAGAAAGGGCTGTTGCTTGGGAGGCGCATACTTCATGAACCACGCCCGCTCTCCGATGCGCTGTGCCGAGTAGTAGCTGGTGGTATTCCCGCCCATGACCTCTTCCACCTGCCTGGCGATGGCATCCCGGCTCGGCAGGGCGTCGAGGTAGGCCCTTGCCGCCTCGTTTTGCGTCGCACTCCAGGCCTTCACTTCTTCGGACGACCAGTCTTCAAGCCATTGGTACGGGTCCCCGACAGCCACGCCGTGATAGGAGTTGACCACAACCTCACGCCTGGTTTCAGGAAAGTCACCCGCAACCGCGATGATCGAAAACAAGGCGATGATGGAACAGAGTAACTGGCGCATTTTGGTTCTCCTCGCTCAACAGATTTCGGAATAGCTTACAGATATTCCCCCCAATTGGGATACACCGCATGGCCACAAGAGTATCGTTAGTATCTACGCATCCCTGAACGGCTGTTTCCACTGCCAACCGACCCGAACCCGGCTTTCGAGCGACGTCCGCTTGGTCCCCATCGGGAAGCTTCGAGTTCAGTCAGGTTGCGAACCGTGGGAGCGGCCTCAGCCGCGACGGCGAAACGAAAAAGGGACCGATGGTCGTCGGTCCCTTTTGGTGTTGACGCTGTATCAGCGGTGATCAGCCATCGGTCAGCTTCTTTTCGGCATCCGAGGTGAGCGCTTCCTGCAGCTTGTCCGTGTCCACGGAATCGGCTGCTTTTTCCTTGTCCACGGCGTCGTACGCCTTCTTCATATCGACATCCGTTCCGTTTACCGCTTCTTTCATTTTCTCGGTGTCGACCGAATCAGCAGCCTTGTCGGTATCGACAGCTTCTGCCAGTTTGTCGACATCAACGGCTAATGCCAAGGCGGGCATTAACAGCAGAGCAAGTAACAACGATTTCTTCGGCATATCAACTCTCTCCTTAGTTGGGGAGAGAAGTATACCTAATGCCCTGAGGTTTCATTATTCGAAATATGAGGAGCATTTCCCAGCCTTGGGCGAGCCCGGCAGATCCGGGTGGCGTTCCGACTCAGTTCGAACGCAGGTTGTGGTCGTCGTATTGTTCTTCGAAGGCATGCTTGTGGGGGATTTGCCCGGCCACGATCAGGAGGTCTGGCTGGTCGGCTTCCGGGTCGTCAGCAGCCCTCGGCCGCCCCGCCACAGCAATGACCGCTTCTACGCAGTTGGCGGAACTTGTTGATAAGGAAAATCAGCAGTCACGGAGTTCGGTTACCTGGTCTTGCACAGATTTCGTGGACACCTGACTTTGGCACTTTGGACTTCCCAATATTCTGAGTGCGTTAATAGAACTCATTTTGTAATGCCCATCAATACATAGGCCTCTTCCCGCTGGCGCTCCATATCGGACTCAAAACGCGCCACCAGCTCCTGGTAGCCTGGCTCACCTGCCAGCTGGATGAAGATCACCTCATCCAATAGTTGATCCCGCCACCCGACGCGCCATTTTTTGTCCCAGGCGCTGTTAAGCCAATTCACGGCAACATCCCGCTCACCACGGATTGTTGCGATTGCGGCGCGAGTCAGGTCCGGGTTCCAGGCACCCCAGCGGGGGTTTTGCTGATCAACACGGCCTGCAATGATGTCGAGTAACTGCTCCGGGCGCCCGGACATGGGCTCGGCCAGCTTGAGGAGGCCGGCGATCCGGATGACATCCCAGATTTGACCCTGGAAATCATCCGGCATTTCGAGCGACGTTGAGAAGGCCCAGGGAACAGCCTCCCTGTATGGTTTGAGCGCCGCCTGGTAATTGCCAATACGGGCCGATTCTAAAGCCCAGACCTGGCGGAAAAAAGAATTGGAGCCGAACCGGTCTTCCATCTTTCGTTCCAGAGTCTGCCCGGCAAGATCGCGTGCCAGTTCGTGTTGCTCCCTGAATAGGTAAAGCTTCAGACGGTTCCAAATCGGTATCGCTTGATCGGCACCGATCGCATCGGCGCGTTGTTGCCACAGTTGCGCCTGCTCGGCATCACCAAGCAGCACCCAAAAACCGCACATGGCCGCCGCCATTTCGTAGTCGGCCGGGTCCCGCTTAATGGCGTCAGAAAAGCCCTTCGCGGCTCTTGCGATGTCACCAGCGTTCAAGTGGATAGTGCCCCAACCGTACCAGCCGAGCGGGCTTTCAGGAGCAATTTCCTGGATGCGGGCGCAGGAAGGCAACGCAGCAGCGACATTTTGCATAAGCGCGTTTGCGTAACAATGATCCCATAGCACCCGGATGGCGTAGGGCTCAATCTCCAGTGCTGCATCGATCAGTTCCATACCTTCTGCAACCTGCCCCCTGTCAAACAGGAACCGACCATACTCCTGCAGCCCACGGGCGTTGCGGGGGTCGGCTGCAAGCGCGGATATGAAAGCGGCCTCAGCCGCTTCGTGATCTCCTTCAAGATTACGGAACTTCGCCATCTGGATCCGTGCATCGCTGTTGCCGGGCTGTTCTTCCAATACCTCCTCAAGCAAAGGCACTCCCTGCCTGAGCGCCTCCTTGCTGGTTATGGAACCGGTCTTTGCCAACTCTGACCAGGCATTGACCAGGCCGAGCTTGGCCGGCGTGAAAGCCGGGTCGAGTGCAAGCGCCTGCTCGAACTGACCGGCTGCTTTTTCCAGCGACGCATAACTGCCTTCGTTCAGCCCCTGAAGTGCCAGCAGGTAGAGGTCGTAGGCATTGATTTCCGTGCTTACAACCTGTTCCAGGCGAGCTTCGTCTTCGCCCAACAACGTTATGCGCAGTGCTTGTGCAACCGCATGAGCGATCTCATCCTGGATGGCGAAAATATCATCGAGCTCACGGTCATAGGTTTCTGACCATTGGTGGTAACCGTCCGCGACATTGACCAGTTGCACGGTGATGCGTACCCGGTTGCGCTTGTCATCCTTGCGCACGCTGCCTTCGAGAATGGACCTGACGTTCAGTTTTTCACCGATGATGCGCAAATCATCATCTTTGCCTTTGAAAGCAAAGGATGAAGTGCGTCCGGCAACGCGAAGCTCTTTGATCTTGGACAGTATGTTGAGCAATTCCTCGGTGAGGCCATCGGAAAAGTACTCGTTGCCGGTGTCTTCACTGATGTTGACGAATGGCAGCACGGCAATGCTCTGGTAGCCATCCGCGGGCGGCTCGCCGGTGACTCTGGCAATAGATGACGAATCGTCCACCTTTGGCGCCTGCACCAGGAACTTGTCCACGGCGAAATACCCCAGCGCCACTGCCAAAACGATAATAATGATGCGATCCAGCCTCTTGCCGGTCTGCGGAGTGACGGACTGGTTGCGCTCCACCTCGTGTTCCCGCTTCAGTCCTTCAGGTGTGAGTTCAAAGGCCCAGGCGAAGAACACCGCAAACGGCAGGCCAATGGCGAGGAACAGCATCAGGACTTTGAATACCCAACCCGGAGCGGTAATGTTGTTCAGGATGACATCGGCCACCTGCAGCACCAGCCACGCCATGACAATGTAGGCAATCGCTACCCTGATTACATTGCGGCGTTTGAGTTCATTGAATAGCGACAAGGGATGGCTTCTGAGTGGTTGGCGTTAGTTTCAAGGGTAGTCGCTTGTTGCTTGAATGCCAACAAAGGTGTATCCGCAAACAGAATCTGAATCAGTGTCGAATTCAGGGTCGAGATGGCTGGCTTGTCGGTATCGGCGTGGCCGAGG
>JAPHSB010000414.1 GCA_026193295.1 Lysobacterales bacterium | reverse complement strand
CGCCGTTTCTACGTCCTGCTCCTCGATGGCAAGCTCGAGCATTTCACCGGCGTCGGCCAGCCCTTTACCGAGCGAGTCCAGCGTCTTGACGATCGTTTCCAGTTGTGCGCGCTCGCGACCCAGCGCCTGGGCCTTCTCAGGCTTGTTCCAGATATTTGGATCTTCCAGTTCCCGGCTTACTTCTTCCAGGCGGTCGCGCTTGTGAGCGTAGTCAAAGATACCCCCTAAGCGCATCGGTACGGTGCGCCAGGTCGGTCAACAGATTACTGAGCGGATTGGTTTCCACGTGACAAAATCCGAAAAGGCGGTCGTGCATTCTACACCAGCTTGACCCGCAAGCGGTCACGTTTTGCGCCACCGGTGGGCCGAGACTGCTGTCACTCCCACCCGGACCGGAGCGCAAATTTCGGCAAGTGCGAGGCAGAACGACTCTGGTGCTTTATACTGTCGGGGTGCCGCATACCGCTGTGGTCTCACTGACGCACACACCTTCGAGGGAGAATCGATGTTAAGACTCAAAGCCAATTTATTCATCAGCCTGCTGGCCCTGGCCGCCTGCTTTTCGCCGAACCTGGTTTTCGCACAGGACACGCCTCCCCTGGCTGAAATGTGGATTTTGATTCCCAAGGCCGGGCATGCCCAGGAATTGTCCGATGCGATCAAGGAGCACATGGAGTTCCGGTCCGGGCACGGTGACCCCTGGCGCTGGGACAGCTATACGCCCCTGTTGGGTGATGACCTCGATCGATTCGCCGTCCGCAGTTGCTGCCACAATTGGGCCGACGTGGACAGCTACCGTGAATGGAGCAACAACAACCCGGCTGTAGGGACGCATTTTGGCGAGCACGTCGCGCCGCACGTCGAGAAATACCAGCATTATTTCGAAGAAATCGATTGGGCCAACAGTCACTGGAACAACGAAGGTGGCCCATACAAGTACTTTGCCGTCACTGAGTTTACCGTGAAGGCTGGCGAAAGCGCGGACTTTAACGCGGCCAGGGAAAAGATGAGCCAGATCGCGATCAACCAGGGCTGGGCAGGCAACACGCGCTCCTGGTTATGGGCAACCACAGTTGGGGGAGATCCACTGGTCTCGGTGATCGTTCCCCACAAGAATTTCGCCAGCATGGCCGGTTCTGGTGAAGGCTTCGCTGATTTTCTGGCGAGTCAACTGGGTTCGGCGGACGCCGCCGCGGAATTGATGAAAAAGTTCTCTGCTGCCACCTGGGGGTCCGATTACCAGGTCTGGGTGCATCGCGACGAGCTGTCCATGAAAAGCGGAAACTGAGCGACCGCCCTTCCAAACCATGAACCCGCGGCCGGCGTGCCGCGGGTGTTTTTTCGACACGCGGACCTTCTGCGTGAATCAACGCGAAGTGTTGGACAACCCGCTGAAATAAAATCCGAAATAACTCCGGCAGGCCTCGGCGACGTCTCCGATCTCGCGCATCCAGGGCAGCTCGGCGCTGAGGTCTATTGCGGTCATCAGCATTTGTTCCGCGATATAGGGATCGACCTGGCGGATACTGCCGTCGGCGATCCCCTTCTCGATCATGGCTCCGAAACCGTCGGAGACCCGCTCGATTCCAGCCAGGATCTTGTTCTTGTGCGGCGCCGACAGTGAAGGTATCAGATTGAACCGGATCAGCGGTCCCTCATTGCCGGTCTGGACTTTGAACAACTGGAAGACACATCGCTGCAGGTCCTCCAGGCCACTGCCTCCGCAGCTACCGGAATGTTCCTGGGTGGCCGTCATCAGTGCAAGCGAGCGTTCGAAGCACTGGTGCAGCAGATCATCCTTGTCTTTCACGCTGTAATAAAAAGCACCTTTGGTGACGGCCAATTCGTGGGCAATGTCGTCCAGAAACGTCGCTTTGAAGCCCTTGCGGTTGAAGAAGGCGCTGCCGACGCGGCAGAACGCTTCCTGGCGGGAGGACCTTTGCGGGTTGGGTTTGCTGTCGTCTGCCCGGCTGTTCTTGCCGCTTGGTAACGGCATACCTACCGATCCATCCGCCGCGATGCCGTGGAGAACAATGTCGATAAAGTCGTCCGCTGCGCGGTCTGTATCTGCGGGATCCAAGCCGGGCAGCCACAGCACCGTCATCTGCACGAGGCCGAAGATCGCCAGTGCCGCGTCGGTTTCCTGGCACCGACGCAGACTGTTGTCCTGGATGCCCAACTGGATGAAGTTCTTGATGCGGCCGAAAGATGCTTTGTAACGAGCCGCCACGTGTTTCCTGTGAGCGGGCTTTAATGCGCGTATTTCCGTCAGTATCGCGAATTGGGGACGTTCGCCCAACATGATTGCCTGCCAGGCTTCAAAATAGGAACGGATGAACCAGACCAGCTTTTCCGAGCCTGTTTTGCCGAGTGTGTCCGCGCGTTTAAGCAGGCCCTCGAGCGTATCGCAACTGGCTTCGTAGGTTTGATAGATCAAGTCGTCCTTTGACTTGATGTAGTAGTACAGGCTGGCTTTATTCAGGTCCAGGGCTTCTGCGACATCGCTGAGCCGGGTGGCTCGCGCGCCGTGCACATTGAACAGCCCGGCCGCTTCGGACAGGATCGCCCGGCGCTTCTGCTCGCGCAGAAAACTTTTGTTGAACGGCGATTCGAGTTGTTTTTCTTTACGGTTCACGCGGTTACCTGACACCCTCTATCGGCCGAACAAACGCCTTCCGGCTCCAAGTGCAATTAGTACTGGACGCAGCCGCATCCACTTGTGTAATGTACCATACTTGAAGTTTGAAATTTTATCTTGAAATTATTTTCCTGCCAAGCGAACAGCCAAAATCGGGGCGATCACAGATGAACCAACCGGAAGATTTCAGACAGGCGGTGCGTGAATGGCTCGAGGACAATTGTCCGGAGTCGATGCGTTCCCCACTGCCGTCCGAAGCAGAAGCTTGCTGGGGCGGCCGCAACTTCGAATTTTACAGTGAGGACCAGCGCCTGTGGCTCGAGCGCATGGCGGAGCGCGGCTGGACCGCGCCCACCTGGCCCACGGAATATGGCGGCGGCGGGCTGAACCGCGAAGAGGAAAAGATTCTCAAGGAAGAACTTGCGCGAATTCACGCCAGGCAACCGCTGATCAGCTTCGGAATTTCCATGCTGGGCCCTGCCCTGCTGAAGTTCGGCAGCGAAGAACTGAAACAGCAGCACCTGCCACCGATTGTGCGAGGCGAGATTCGCTGGGCGCAAGGTTACAGCGAACCCAACGCCGGTTCCGACCTGGCGAGCCTGCAG
This sequence comes from Lysobacterales bacterium, assembly GCA_026193295.1. Classification (GTDB taxonomy): domain Bacteria; phylum Pseudomonadota; class Gammaproteobacteria; order Xanthomonadales; family SZUA-36; genus CALKKN01. The sequence goes on along the minus strand of JAPHSB010000414.1, from coordinate 34,175 downwards.
GCGCGCTGCGAAGATCGCGGTGACCACTTCATTCTGAACGGTTCAAAAGTCTGGACCTCTTACGGCGACCTGGGCGACTGGATGTTTTGCCTGGTGCGCACAGATATCGAGGCGCCTAAGCACAAGGGCATCAGTTTCGTGATGTTCGACATGGCCACGCCCGGGGTGTCGACCCGCCCCATCCGTCTGATCAGCGGCAAGTCACCCTTCACCGAGACGATCTTCGACGATGTGCGCGTCGAGAAAGACCAGGTCATCGGCACGCTCAACCAGGGCTGGACCGTGGCCAAGTACCTGTTGACCCACGAACGCGAAATGATCGCCGGGTCCGGCGTTTCCAGCGCCGGCACCATGTCGGTGAGCAAGACCGCGACGAAAACGATCGGCACGGACAACGGCGTCCTGCGCAATACGCCGCTCAGGGCGGACATCGCCCGCTACGAGATCGACGAACGCTGCCTGGAGTTGACCATCGAGCGCGCTCGCGACGAGGTCAAGGCCGGCGTCAGCCTCGGCGCCGCCGCATCGATGTTCAAGTACTACGGCACTGAACTGAACATGCGGCGCCAGGAACTGTTGATGGCCATTGGCGGCAATGACGCCCTGGTCTGGGAAGGCGACGCCAGCAAGGACGGCGATACTCCCAGGCAGTGGCTGCGCAGCAAGGGCAACTCCATCGAAGGGGGTACGTCCGAGATCCAATTGAACATCGTTGCCAAGCACATCCTTGGCTTGCCGGGCTGACCCGTCTGAGGAAAAGATCATGGCATTGGTATTGAATGAAGAACAACGGATGCTGCGGGATGCAGCACGCGATTTTCTGACTCAACGAGCCCCGGTCAGCCATTTGCGGCAGATTCGCGACAGTGGCAACGAGCTGGGCTTCTCTCGCGAACTGTGGGACGAGATCGTGGAAATGGGCTGGACAGCCATACTCGTTCCCGAGGAACACGGCGGCCTGGGCTACGGCTATACCGGCCTTGGGCTGCTGCTGGAGGAAAGCGGACGCACGCTGACACCCAGCCCCCTGTTGGGCACGGCCCTCACCGGGGCTGCCGCGCTGATCCTCGGAGGCAGCCCGGAACAGTGCGCCGAAGTTTTGCCCGAGGTGGCTGCCGGCCAACGCATCCTGGCGCTGGCCTGTGACGAAACCACCCTTCACCAGCCGGAGCGAAACTCCAGCCAGGCGGTAGCCGCCGGTGACGGTTACCGGCTGAATGGCGGCAAAACCGCCGTTATGGACGGTGCGGCGGCTGACACCTTCATCGTCAGCGCAGCGACCGGGCAAGGGATATCTCTGTTCCTGGTGCCCGCCAAGGCCAACGGCGTCACCGTGCAGCCCTACCCCGCGCTCGACATCAGCATAGCGGCTGCGGTGACCTTCAAGGACGTTGAGCTCCCCGCCACGGCCTTGCTGGGTGCGTTGGGCGAAGGCCAGGCGCTGCTGGATCGCGTCCTCGATATCGCGCGCATCGGCGCCTCTGCCGAGTTACTCGGCATTGCCCAGGAAGCCTTCGAACGCACGATGAATTACCTGAGGGAGCGCAAGCAGTTCGGCGTGCTGATCGGCAGTTTCCAGGCCCTGCAGCACCGCGCAGCCCAGTTGCATGCGGAAATCGAGATGTGCAAATCGGTGGTTCTCAAGGCACTCCAGATGCTGGACGAAGGCGCTGTCGACAACGCCGAACTGGCCAGCCTGGCCAAGGCCAAGCTCAGCACCACGGCGCACAAGGCCGCCTGCGAAGCGATCCAGATGCACGGCGGCATCGGCATGACCGACGAATTCGACATCGGCTTTTTCCTGAAGCGTTGCCGGATCCTCGAGACTCTGTACGGGGACCGTAACTTTCACCTGGACCGCTATGCCCGCCTGCGCGGCTACTGATTTCGAGGGAGCAGCACCACCATGAACCAAATCATCAAGTCTTCCGAGTTGACCTCGCTGGTGGGTCGGGAACTGGAGCCTTCCTCGTGGTTTGAAATTACCCAGGAACGTGTCGATCAGTTCGCCGATGCGACCAACGATCACCAGTTCATCCACATCGACGCGGACAAGGCGGCCCGGACTCCTTTCGGCGGCACCATCGCCCACGGTTTCCTGACTCTTTCCCTGCTTTCGTTTTTGACGGTAGAGAAGGCACCGACCATCGAAGGACTGGTTATGGCCATCAACTACGGCTCGGACAAAGTTCGCTTCCTCCAACCCGTGCGGGTCGGCAGCCGGATACGCGCCCATCAGAAATACCTCGAAGTCACGGAAAGGAACCCCGGGCAGTGGCTGGTCAAGGCCCTGGTGACCATGGAGATTGAAAACCAGCCCAAGCCGGCCATGGTAGCAGAGACACTGTCGATATTCGTCGTCAAATAGATACCGTAATATGTTGTTTAATATACTTTTGTTGGAGTTACTATGAACATGAAGCTGGAAGGACGCGTGGCGATCGTAACGGGCGCCGGCCGCGGCTTGGGCCGCGCCCATGCCCTGGCCCTGGCACAACGGGGGGCTAAGGTCCTGGTGAATGACCTCGGTGGCGCGGACGGAGTTTCGGACAACGCTGAAGCGGTGGTCGAGGAGATTCGAACCGCGGGCGGTGAAGCGCTGGCCAATGGCGCCAGCGTATCCGACTGGGACCAGGTCGAAGCCATGACCCGGCAAGCATTGAACGAATGGGGTCGCGTCGACATTCTCGTCAACAACGCCGGCATCCTGCGCGACAAGAGCTTCCTGAAGATGACCATGGAGGAATTTCGACAGGTGATCGACGTACACCTGATGGGTACGGCCTACTGCAGCAAGGCAGTCTGGGAAACCATGCGGGAACAAGCCTATGGGCGAATCGTGATGACCACATCCAGCACCGGTTTGTATGGCAACTTCGGACAAACCAACTATGGTGCCGCGAAAATGGCAATGGTCGGCATGATGAACACGTTGCACCTGGAGGGCGCCAAGTACAACATCCGCGTGAACTGCCTGGCGCCGGCCGCCGGCACGGCCATGACCGAGGGGTTGATCCCCGAGGCCGCGTTCAAGCTACTGTCGCCTGAATCGGTCAGCCCCGGCGTGGTCTTCCTGGTCAGCGACGACGCCCCCAGTCGCACGGTTCTGTGTGCCGGCGGCGGCAGTTTTGCCGTATACAAGGGCTTTGAAACCGAAGGCGTCAACCTGGCGCCGGACCGCGTGACCGCCGAGGGTGTCGCACAGTCCTGGGCTGAAATCACCAGCATGGACGGCATGCGCGAATTGCAGGCCGGATTCGAGCAAACCGGAAAATTTGCTGAACAAGGCGCCAAAGCGCTGGGTATCAAATTGTCCTGATCCCGATAGGGGATCTGAATCAACCCACAACGGCCCCGGACACGGGGCCTGGATCCAGAGGAAGTTCTCATGCGTGAAGCCGTCATCGTCTCAACCGCACGTACGCCCATCGGCCGAGCCTACCGTGGTGCATTCAACAACACCGATGGCCCCACCCTGGGCGGTCATGCCATCAAGAGCGCCGTGGCGAAATGCGGACTGGATCCGGCGGAAGTGGAGGATGTGGCCTGGGGCTGCGCCCTGACCCAGGGTTCGCAGGCGCCCAATATCGCCCGCCTGGCAGCGCTGGCCGGCGGGCTCCCCGTGACCGTGGGCGGCATGACCGTCGACCGGCAGTGCTCCTCCGGCATGATGGCCATCGCCACGGCCGCCAAATCGATCATGTATGACGGCGTCGATATCATGGTCGGTGGCGGCCAGGATTCCATCAGTGTCGTGCAGAACGAGCACATGAATACCTACCGCATGGTGGACCCCGGCCTGGTGGCCCTGCACGAGCACATCTACATGCCGATGCTTGACACTGCGGAAGTTGTAGCCCGTCGCTATGGCATCAGCCGCGAAACCCAGGACGAGTACGCCCTGCAAAGCCAGCAGCGCACGGCCGCGGGGCAAGCCGCCGGCCGCTTCGACGACGAAATCGTTCCGCTGCCATCCCAGATGGGCGTCATGAACAAGGAAACCGGTGAAATCTCATTCCGGGATGTCGTGCTGGAAAAAGACGAAGGCAATCGCGCGGACACCACCCTGGAGGGTCTGTCAGGACTGAAGACCGTGCGTGAAAACGGTCACATAACGGCCGGTAACGCCAGCCAACTGTCCGACGGCGCATCAGCCTCGGTCGTCATGGAAGCCCGCCTGGCCGAAAAGCGTGGCCTGGAGCCACTGGGCTACTACCGCGGCACCGCGGTTGCCGGCTGCGAGCCCGATGAAATGGGCATCGGCCCGGTCTTCGCCATCCCGAAGCTGCTGCAGCGCACCGGGCTCCAGATGGATGACATCGGCCTTTGGGAGCTGAACGAAGCGTTCGCGGTGCAGGTCGTCTACTGCCGTGACCGTTTGGGCATTCCGAATGAAAACCTGAACGTGAACGGCGGCGCCATTTCGATCGGGCATCCCTATGGCATGTCCGGCGCCCGCCTGGTCGGCCACGCGTTGATCGAGGGCAAGCGCAGGGGTGTGAAGTACGTGGTCTGCACCATGTGTATTGGTGGCGGACAAGGCGCCGCGTCATTGTTCGAGGTTGCATGAATTATGAAAGCACTGGTGTGCAAAGAGTACGGCCCACCGGAGAAACTGGTCATCGAAGAAAAGACGAACCCGGTTCCCGGGGACGGAGAGGTGCTGGTCGATATCAAGGCCGCCGGCATCAACTTTCCCGACGTGCTGGTGATTGCGGGCACCTACCAGGTCAAGGTCCCGCCGCCCTTTGTCCCCGGTAACGAGGCAGCCGGCGTGGTCGAGGCGGTCGGCACGGGCGTGACCCGGTTCAAACCGGGTGACCGCGTGATTGTCACGCCGCTCAGTGGCGGATTTGCCGAAAAATGCGTGGCAGCGGAGAAGCTCTGCCTGCCGCTGCCGGCCAGCCTCAGCTTCGAGCAGGGCGCCGGCTTTACCGTCACCTATGCCACCAGTTACCACGCATATCGCCAATGCACGCAGTTGAAACCGGGCGAAACCGTCCTGGTTCTCGGCGCCGCGGGCGGCGTCGGCATCACGGCCGTGGAGATCGCCAAGGCCCTGGGTGCCAGGGTCATCGCAGCGGCCAGCAGTGAAGAAAAGCTCGCATTTGCTCGACAGGCCGGGGCCGATGAAACGATCAACTACTCGTCCGCCTCGCTACGGGATGCCGTGAAGGAACTCACCAAAGGCAAAGGCGTCGATGTCGTATACGACCCCGTCGGCGGCGAGTTGGCCCAAATGGCCTTGCGCTCGCTGGCCTGGCACGGGCGTTACCTGGTGATCGGGTTTGCCTGTGGCGAAATCCCGGATTTTCCAGCGAATATCGCCCTGCTCAAGGAAGCGAGCATTATCGGAGTCTGGTGGGGAACCTGGAGCAACCACAATCCGGGCGAATCGCTGCAGAACATGGTTGAGCTCGCTGCAATGGTCGAGTCAGGCAAGCTCAAGCCACGCGTCACGGAAAGCTATCCGCTGGAACATTACGCCGATGCCTTCTCCGCCATCACCGAACGCCGCGCCAGGGGAAAAGTCGTCCTGACCATGAACTGAAAAGGCCTCGCTCAACCCAGCGTGGCGCCGGCATCCATGACGAGGCTGGTCCCGGTGGTAAAGGATGCGTAATCCGAGACCAGGAACAGCACACCGGCCACCATGTCCGCTGGTTGCCCCGCGCGGGGAACCGGCAGGCGCGAAATCCACTTCTGCACGCCCGGGTCTTCGACCAGCGCTGCTGCGAGCTTCGTCTCCACCACACCCGGCAGGATGGCGTTCACCCGGACGCCCTTCTGACCATATTCCTTGGCAAAAGATTTGGTCAGGCTGACCAGGCCGGCCTTGGTCATCGCGTAAACCGCCTGCCCGGACATGGAAACCAGGGCCGCGATGGACGCGACGTTGACGATGCTGCCCCCGCCACTGGCGATCATTAACGGCACGGCTCGCGCCATCATGTAGTACGGCCCCTTGAGGTTCACATCGACGGTCTTGTCGAATGCTTCAGGCGGCAGGTCGGCGGCAGGTCCAAACCAGGGGTTGGTCGCCGCGTTATTGATCAGTATGTCCAGCCGTCCAAACCCCTCCTCTATGGACGTGAACAGCGCGTCCACATCCTCCATTCGTCCCGCATGGCAAGTCCGGGCCACCGCTGTGCCGCCATCGGCCTGGATCGAGTCGGCCACCCGTTGCACGCCGGCCAGGTCACGGCTGCTGAGCACCAGGCGCGCGCCACAGCCGGCCAGGCCGCGGGCGATGGCTTCGCCGATGCCTCGTGAAGCCCCGTTGACGAGGGCGACTTTCCCGGTCAGATCGATCCGCCCCATGTCTTTGGGCAACACTGTTGCGACGTTCATGCGTCTTCTCCAAACATGCGCCGTCGAAAGCGCTGCATGCCGGCAACCCAGCGATCATGATCGGCAGCCTTGCGTTGAAAATAGGTGGTCACCTCGGGGTGCGGGAGCACCAGGAAGCGCTGCTCGCGAATTCCATCGAGGATGCAATCCGCGACGTAGTCTGAGCTCACGATGCCATCGACGTCGTTGCCTCCGAATCCGGTTTCGCCTTCGGCCTGCCCGTCATCGTCAAAACCCGTCATGCGCGTTGCCACCGCCTGGGGACAGACCAGGCAAACCTGGATGCCGTCATCGCCATGCGTGATAGCCAGCGACTCGGCGAATGCGACCGCCGCGTGCTTGCTGGCCGTGTAGGCGGCCTCGCCGATCTGGCACAGCAGGCCGGCGGCCGAAGCAACGTTGACCAGGCAGCCGCCGCCGCGAGTCTTCATGCGCGGGATCATGACTCTTGCGGCATAGACGTGGGCCATCAGGTTGACATCGAGGCATGTCCGCCAGTGTTCGTCCGGGGCTGAAGCAGCGCCGTTCGGGCCGTCACCACAGGCGACGCCTGCGTTGGACACGAACAGGCTGACGGGCCCGAACTCCGCTTCGGTGCGGTTCACCACATCGATGATTTCCTGTTCGTTCGCGACATCGACCTTGAGCGCCAACCCGTCGATTTCGGCTGCCACGCCGCGGGCCGACGCGAAATCCAGGTCGGCCACCGCGACCCGTGCCCCCGCGGCGTGCAGGGCCCGGCACAGCGCCCGGCCAATGCCATGTGCGCCACCGGTGACCAGTGCTGCTGTATTGTTCAATTCCATCTCGTTACCTCGTCGTCATCGGACAGAGTATGGGGTGGATCCAGGGCACGCACAGTCCGTGCCAGAGACGCCACATGGCGCGGATAGACCCCGCGTTCATCGCACAATCTGCTCGACCACCAACTGACAGCTTTCGCTGCCGCGCCACCGGTTGACCCCCAGGCGGTAAAGCAGTCGCACCGACCCCCGGCCATCCACGCTGTCCGGAGAGCAGTTGAATGCGATCGCATCCACGGGTTCGCCGCCATCCAGGCTGCGCAATACCATTTTCAGGTGGCTGCCACCCACCACGCGCCGGTCGATCACCTCGAATGACCCGTCGAACACCGGTTCCGGAAAACGTTGTCCCCAGGGCCCCAGATTCTCCAATTCCGCCGCCAGAGGCAGCCCGAGGTCTGGTCCCGGCACTTCACCGTCGGTGAGGGTTTCGTTGGACAGGACCGTGCCGTTCAGTATCGCACTGACCGCCTCGGTCAGCGTATCACGGAACACCGATAAACCATCCTGGTGGAGCGTAAGCCCGGCCGCCATCGCATGGCCGCCAAAGGCCTGCATCAATCCCGGGCGATGGGCGTCGATCCAGGCCAGCACATCGCGAATGTGCAAGCCGCGAACGGACCGGGCCGACCCCTTCAGCAAACTCGATCCTTCTGCCTCGGGCGCGAAAGCGATGACCGGGCGATGCACCGCATCCTTCACCCGCGCGGCAACCAGCCCCACGATGCCCTGGTGCCAGGATGCGTCGTAGAGGCACACGGCCGACGGCGGCTCTTCCGCCCCGAACGCTGCTATCAGGGACTCGACCTGGCGCATGGCTTCGAGCTGCATCTGCTCCTGCAGACCCTGTCGTTGGCGGTTCAAGGTGTCCAGCTCAGTAGCCAGTCCCATCGCTTCGTCGGCATCGTCACACATGAGGCAGCGAATGCCGGCGCTCATGTCTTCCAAACGGCCGGCTGCGTTCAACCGCGGCGCGACCGCAAAACCAAGATCGGCAGCGCTGCAGTAGCGGTAGTCGCGTCCGCCAAGACGCAACAGGGCCATCAGTCCCGGACGGCACAACCCGCGGCGGATCCGCTCCAACCCCTGGCGAACCAGGATCCGGTTATTCCGATCGAGCGGAACCAGGTCGGCCACCGTACCCAGAGCCACCAGGTCGAGGAAGCGGGCCAGGTTCGGCTCCGGCCGGGAGCGCCCGAACCAACCGCGCTCCCGCAGGACGCGCCGCACCGCACCGAGCACGTAGAACATCACCCCGACTCCGGCCAACGCCTTGCTTGGAAATTTGTCACCCTTAGCGTTCGGATTGACGATCGCGTGCGCAGCGGGCAGTTCGTCGCCCGGAAGGTGGTGATCCGTGACCACGACCCGCGCGCCCAGGTCCCGGGCGCGGCGCACGCCGGCGATGCAGGCGATGCCCGAATCGACCGTTACCAGCAAGTCCGGCGGCGCGGCAGCAAGGGTTTCCACCAGAGGAACGGTCAGGCCGTATCCAAACTCGAAACGATTAGGCACCCGGAAACCAACGCGCTTACAGCCCATTGCTTCCAGGGACAACCCGGCCAGCGCCGTGCCCGTGGCGCCGTCGGCGTCGAAATCGCCGACGATAAGTACCGACTGGTCCTCCGTGATCGCGTCGGCCAGCAGTTGCGCGGCCGTTTCGATTCCGGAAAAACCATCCGGCGGATGCAATTCCTGCAGATTCAATGCCAGGGCTGACGCATCGTGCACCCCGCGCGCCAGCAGGACCCGTCGGCTCACCGCGTGCAGCTCGGGAGGCAGTTCATCGACGTTGGACGCGAATGAGCGCCGCTGGACGCGAGCGCGTTCCATCATGCCTGTGCTGCGGCGTCCAACGCCCGTGACAGCGGCTTGCGGCGGGACCAGAATCTGCGGCGCGCGTTCGGCCCATACATGCGCCCTTGCCCCCTGCCTTCATAGATCTTCAGCACCAACTGCCTGCGATCGGCCCGGTCCAACAGGCTTCCAACCAGGCCCTCCAGCAGCGCCATCTCGTTTTCTGCGTTGTCCGAATCCAGGTTCCAGTCGATCAATACCGCCAGGCCGTCGCTGCTGAAGTCACTCTCCAGGGCTTCGCTCTGTCGCTTCGTCCGACAGTCATTGATGATCGCCAGGCCGCGCGACACGGCATTCTCGGAATACACCGTGTCCAGCACGTAATGCGCAGCCGCGTCAGGTATGAAGCCGCCCCCCCAGAACCAGACCGAATTGACCTCTCGCTTGCCCATAGCGCGCCGGCGCACGTTAACCGGGCAGTTGTGCAACGCCACCTGGATCTCGTTCAGGATGCGGCGCCAGTAGCGGGCCTCGGGGTGATCGGGCAGCGCTTCGGCAACATCCATGCCCAATGCTTCGTCCAGCGGCGTAAAACCGAACTCGATGGGGCTCCCCAAGGCGATGCACCAGCGTTCCGGGTGATCCCCATGCAAGTCCAGGCCTTCTTCCTGCAATATGTCGCGGACGCAAAGCTCGATCTCGTTGCGTTCATAGGGATCGAGATCGGCAAAACCGTAGCTGGTCATGAATACCTGCGCCATGTCCGCCCACATCGTCACGGGGTCGGCGCGCAGCCAGTAGTAATTGTTCCTCGGAAGCACGTTGCGATCGTTGACATGGGTGAGTGCGGCGACCGGCAGATGGCCTTCCGGCTGGATGCCGAACAGCTTGAAACGCAGGTGGTTGGGTGTAGGTGACTCGAGTGCGATTGGCCTGCCGCGCGACCAAAGCCGTTCCAGCGCCGGGTAACGGATGTCTCCGGACACAGCAGCCACCAGGCGCTTGAGTTCTTCGATCAGCAGTATGACGTGTACCGTGCCCACTCCACCGGTCAGACGTATTCGACGTCGATGATTTCGTACTCGCGATCACCGGCGGGTGCCCGCACCACGACAACATCGCCAACCTGTCGCCCGATCAAGGCGCGTGAGATCGGTGAACTGACCGCAATACGGTTGTGCTTGATGTCGGCCTCGATGTCCCCGACGATCTGGTATTGGATTTCTTCGCCGGTTTCTTCGTCCGCCAGCATGACGGTCGCGCCAAAAACCACCTTCTCGCCTGGATTCAGCTTGGCCACGTCGATGATCTGGGCGTGCGAAATCGTGTACTCGAGGTGCTGGATACGCCCTTCGATGAAACCCTGTTGCTCCTTGGCCGCATGGTACTCGGCATTTTCCTTCAGATCGCCGTGGGCGCGCGCTTCCGCGATTGCCGCGATGATGTGCGGGCGATCCACCTTTTTGAGCGTGGCCAACTCCCCGCGCAGACGCTCAACGCCGGTTTTCGTCAGTGGATGTCTGGACATGGGCTTCAGGCTCCGGTGGTCTGTTTCAGGCATCGAGGCCCCGGTGCAGTTGCTGCAGGCTGTGCACCGTGTAGTCGTTTTCGTGGTCCAGCGCACGCAGCGTCGCGCGGCCGCCAGCGATGGTGGTCGTATAACTTATTTTGCGCTGCAGCGCCTCACGACGGATCGAGAATGAATCCGCGATGGCCTGCGCGCCCTCGGTGGTGTTGACGATGAAATTGATTTCATTGTTCTTGATCAGGTCTACCACGTGCGGCCGCCCTTCCATGACCTTGTTGACGGACTCGCAGGCGATGTGATGCTCGTGGAGGAACTTGCAGGTGCCGCTGGTTGCCACAAGCACGTAGCCGCGCCCGATCAGTTCCCGTGCGATGGGAATCAATACCTGCTTGTCCGCGTCGCGCACGCTGAGGAAGGCTTTGCCGGGTCGAGGCAAATTGTAATTGGCTGCCATCATCGACTTGGCCCGGGCACCGCCGAAGCTCCAGCCGATTCCCATGACTTCGCCGGTGGAACGCATTTCGGGGCCGAGGATCGGATCGACGCCGGGGAACTTCATAAACGGAAATACAGCTTCTTTCACTGAATAGAAATTAGGTATTATTTCTCTTATATGCTTTTGTTCTTTAAGCTTTTTACCAACCATAACCTTGGCTGCTATCCCGGCGAGCGGCAAGCCGGTGGCCTTCGATACGAAGGGTACCGTGCGCGATGCCCGCGGGTTGACCTCCAGCACGAACACATCGTTGCCGCGCAAGGCAAACTGCGTATTCATCAGGCCCACGACGCCGAGTTCCAGGGACATCAGGCGAATCTGGCGGCGCAATTCATCCTGGATACCCGCCGACAGCGAGTAGGGAGGCAGGGAGCAGGCTGAATCACCGGAATGCACACCGGCCTGCTCGATGTGTTCCATGATGCCACCGATCAGGACGTCCTCGCCGTCACAGATGGCATCGACATCCACCTCCTTGGCGTGATCCAGGAAACGGTCCAGCAATACCGGCGAGTCGTTTGAGACTTTCACCGCCTGGCGCATGTAGCGGCGCAACTCATCTTCACCGTGGACGATGTCCATCGCGCGCCCACCGAGCACATAGGACGGCCTCACAACCAGGGGATACCCAATTTCCTCGGCCAGCCCGACCGCCTGCTCGGGACTGCTGGCCGTGCGGTTGGGCGGCTGACGCAGTTGCAGACGCTCCAGCAGCTTCTGAAACCGCTCCCGGTCCTCGGCCAGGTCGATGGAGTCCGGGCTGGTGCCGATGATCGGCACACCGGCGGCCTCCAGTGGCCGCGCGAGTTTCAGCGGTGTCTGGCCGCCAAACTGGACGATGACGCCTTCGGGCTGCTCCCGGTGGACAATTTCCAGCACATCTTCAAGGGTCAGCGGCTCGAAATACAGACGATCCGAGGTGTCGTAGTCGGTGGACACCGTTTCCGGATTGCAGTTGACCATGATGGTTTCGAAGCCCTCTTCGCGCAGGGCCAGCGCCGCGTGTACGCAGCAATAGTCGAACTCGATGCCCTGCCCGATGCGATTCGGTCCACCGCCCAGCACCATGATCTTGCGGCGGTCGTCCGGCTCGGCTTCGCATTCCTCCTCGTAGGTCGAGTAGAGGTAGGCAGTGGAGGTGGCGAATTCGGCGGCGCAGGTGTCGACCCGCTTGTACACGGGGCGGATGTCCAGTCGGTGACGGTATTCGCGCACGCGGCTTTCGGTTTCACCGAGTAACTGAGCGAGGCGGCTGTCGGAAAACCCTTTACGCTTCAGCCTGAACAGTCCTTCCTTCTGGAGTGACTCCAGCGCACAGCCGCGCAGTTGTTGCTCGGCCTGCACGAGGTCTTCGATCTGCGCGAGGAACCAGGGGTCGATGCGGCTGAGTTCCTGGACCTGCTCAAACGGCAGGCCCTCGCGAAATGCATCCGCCACGTAGAGAATGCGCTCGGCCCCGGCTTCCCTCAGCTCGCGCCGCAGCGTAGCCAGCCGCACCTCCGGCTCGTCGCCCTCGAGGATCTCATTCAAACCGTCCCGGCCCGTTTCCAGGCTGCGCAGCGCTTTTTGCAGGGACTCCTGAAACGTCCGGCCGATCGACATGGCCTCCCCGACCGACTTCATCTGGGTGGTCAGGGTGGCATTGGCCGCAGGGAATTTCTCGAAGGCGAAGCGCGGAATCTTGGTCACCACGTAATCGATGCTGGGCTCGAAGGAGGCGGGCGTTGCACCGCCGGTAATCTCGTTGCGCAATTCGTCCAACGTGTAACCCACCGCCAGCTTGGCCGCCACCTTGGCGATCGGGAAGCCGGTGGCTTTGGAAGCCAGCGCCGAGGACCGCGAAACGCGGGGGTTCATCTCGATGATGACGACACGCCCGTTTTCGGGATTCACACCAAACTGCACATTCGAACCACCGGTATCCACGCCGATTTTGCGCAGCACGGCGATGGAGGCATCCCGCAGGCGCTGGTATTCCTTGTCGGTCAGCGTCTGCGCCGGAGCGACCGTGATCGAGTCGCCGGTGTGCACCCCCATCGGGTCGAAGTTTTCGATGGAACAAATGATGATGCAGTTGTCGCTGTGGTCCCGGACCACCTCCATCTCGAACTCCTTCCAGCCGAGCACCGACTCCTCGAGCAGCACCTCGGTGGTAGGCGACAGCTCCAGGCCGCGGCTGACGATGTCCTCGAATTCCTCGCGGTTATAGGCGATGCCACCGCCCGAACCGCCCATCGTGAACGACGGCCGAATGATGGTTGGGAAACCGATCGAAACCTGCTTCTGCAGGGCTTCTTCCAGGCTGTGCGCGATGGCCGCGGTGGGCACGTCGAGCCCGATCTCGATCATGGCGTCGCGAAACTGCTCGCGGTCCTCCGCCATGTCAATCGCCTCGCGGGAAGCGCCGATCATCTCGACGCCATAGCGTTCCAGCACCCCTTCGCGAGCCAGGTCGAGCGCGCAGTTCAGCGCGGTTTGCCCACCCATGGTCGGCAGCAGTGCGTCGGGACGCTCCGTTGCGATAATCTGCTCGACGATGCGCCAGTCGATGGGCTCGATGTAAATGGCGTCCGCGGTTTCCGGGTCGGTCATGATGGTCGCCGGGTTCGAGTTGACCAGGACGACGCGGTAGCCTTCCTCGCGCAGCGCTTTACAGGCTTGCGCCCCCGAGTAATCGAATTCGCAGGCCTGGCCGATGACGATGGGCCCGGCGCCGATGATCAGGATGCTCTTGAGGTCGGTTCTCTTGGGCATGAAATGCGTCCTCAGGCCTTCTTAAGCACGGTCACGTTGTCGTTGGCGCGGGCGCGGTCGATGCTGACGATGAAGCGGTCGAAAATCGGTGCGATATCGCGGGGTCCGGGGCTGGCCTCGGGATGTCCCTGGAAGCCGAAGGCAGGCGCATTGCGCAGTTCAATACCCTGCAGTGAGCCGTCGAACAGGGACCTGTGGGTGGCCACCACCTGTTCTGGCAAGCTGCCCTCGTCAACGGCAAAACCGTGATTCTGGCTGGTAATCATAACCCGGCCGGTAGCGAGGTCCTGCACGGGATGGTTGGCGCCGTGATGGCCGAATTTCATTTTCGCAGTCCGCGCACCCGCTGCAAGCCCCAACAATTGGTGACCCAGGCAGATGCCGAACAGCGGAATTTTCAGGGCGATGAATTCGCGAATGGCCTGGATGGCATAGTCGCAGGGCTCCGGATCACCCGGCCCATTGGACAGGAAAATGCCGTCGGGCAGCAAAGCCAGCGCTTCATTGGCAGGCGTGGTCGCCGGCACGACCGTCACCCGGCAGCCGCGATCCGCCAGCATGCGCAGGATATTGCGCTTGATACCGAAGTCGTAGGCCACGACATGGCGCTCCTCGACGCACTCGTTCCAGGCGGTGCCATCAAGATCCCAAGTGCCCTGGTTCCAGGCATACGATTCCGCGGTAGTGACTTCTCGCGCCAGGTCCAGGCCCTGCATGCCGGGGAACGACCGGGCCTGTTCGATCGCAGCGTCCGGATCGACGCGCACACCGGTGAGGATGGCCCCGCCCTGGGCGCCTTTTTCGCGCAGGATGCGCGTGAGCCGCCGCGTATCGATATCGGCGATGGCCAGGATGCCATTGCGCTCGAGGTATTCGGGCAGGCTCTCCCGGGCACGCCAGTTGCTGTGCACCAGTGGGCAATCCCGCACAATCAGACCGGCGGCCATGGGCCTCAGGGACTCTTCGTCTTCGGGATTGCAGCCGGTGTTGCCGACGTGAGGATAAGTCAGTGTGACCAACTGGCGTGCGTAGGAAGGATCAGTGAGTATTTCCTGGTAACCGGTCATCGCCGTATTGAATACGACTTCGCCCACCGCGGCCCCGACCTGGGCACTGTCCGCTCCGATACTGCGGCCGAGGAACACGCTGCCGTCCTCAAGTGCCAGCACTGCCTGATCAGTCAATTTACTCACTCCAGATAAGCGCTCAGATTCTATCGAAGCGCACCAACCATTACAACGCGCTCCACCCGCCAGTGTGGGGGACGGCAACCCGCGTGGGAAGATCCTCGGCTGCCGGTGTGCCGCTCAAGAGGTCATCCGGTCGAAGAATTCCCGCACCCCGCTCAGCCAGGACTGGGATCGCGGGTCATGTTCGCCATTGCCCTGTGCAAAGGTCTGCTCAAACTGCTTCAACAGGTCTTTCTGCTCGCGCGTCAGTTTGACCGGTGTTTCGATGACGGTCCGGCACATCAGGTCTCCGGTGCGGTGGCTGCGCACCGACTTCACGCCCTTGCCCTTCAGCCGGAACATACGGCCGGTCTGCGTCTCCTGCGGCACTTTCAACTTGACGTGACCGTCGAGCGTCGGAATGTCGAGTTCTCCGCCCATCGCTGCCATCGTGAATGGGATCGGAACTTCGCAATACAGGTCGTCGCCGTCGCGTTCGAATATACGGTGGGGCTTCACCCGAACTTCGACATAGAGATCGCCGGTTGGCGCCGCGTTGACCCCGGCTTCGCCCTCGCCGGCCAGGCGGATCCGGTCACCGTTGTCGACGCCGGCCGGTATCTTGACTGACAGCGTGCGTGTTTCGCGCACCCTGCCCTGCCCATTGCAGTCCGTACAGGGATTGCTGATGCGCTGCCCGGCGCCCTGGCAGGCCGGGCAGGTCTGCTGTACCGAGAAGATACCCTGCTGCATGCGAACCTGTCCGATACCGCCGCAGGTTGTGCAGGTTTCCTTCTGGCCGTCCCGCGCACCGCTGCCATCACAGGTCTTGCACTGGCCCAGTGTCGGCACCCGGATTTCCCGCGTGACACCGGCCACGGCTTCTTCGAGGTCGAGGTCCATGGCATAGCGCAGGTCGGATCCGCGCTGCCGGGTCTGCTGGCGGCGCCGGCCTCCGCCAAAAATATCCCCGAAAATATCCCCGAAGATGTCGCCAACGTCGCCATGAAAACCGCCCGGGCCGCCCGGGCCGCGCGCGGAATGGTCCACGCCGGCATGACCGAACTGGTCGTAGGCCGAACGCTTACGGGGGTCCTTCAGAACTTCGTAGGCTTCCTTGGCCTCCTTGAACTTCTCCTGGGCCGATTCGTCGTCGGGGTTGCGATCCGGATGAAACTTCATCGCCAGCCGCCGATAGGCCTTTTTCAGGTCTTCGTCGCTGGCCGATTTCTTGACGCCCAGAATCTCGTAGTAGTCCCTTTTTGCCATGCCGTTGTTATACCTTTGGTTCTGCAGTCCGATTTAGGGCTTGGTAGTGGCCAATTCAAGTAGGACTGACCTTGTTCGCGACCTTATTCCCGTCGATGGGAACTATCGGGCACTCCGGTTCAGGACGCGCTCAAGCCATCCCCGGGCGCTCGAAGCCCGCCCGTGGGCGGGCTACAATCCTGCACCGGAATACCCGATACCTCCTCCAGACAATTCCGGGGTTTCTGGCCAAGCCCACCGCCATTGACTTGACACAACAAAAAAAGCCCGGCCAGAGCCGGGCTTTTTTGTCTTCCCAGGAACCGGGATCAGCCGGTCTTCTTGTCCTCGTCCACTTCCTCGAACTCGGCGTCGACCACGTCGTCATCGGAGGCCTTGGCTTCGCCCGGCGCTTCCTGCTGGGCCTGCGCTTCCGCGGTGGCTTTCTGGTGGATCACCTGGCCAGCGGTGGACAGTTTTTCAACCGCCTGGTCGATGGTGGCCTTGTCGTCGCCCTTCATGGCTGCCTCGACACCTTCGATGGCCTGCTCGACTTCCTTGCGCTCGTCCTCGCTGAGCTTGTCGCCCATCTCCTTCAGGCTGGAGCGAGTGGCGTGCACGATCGCATCGGCGGTATTGCGGGCGGTGACCAACTCATGGAACTTGCGATCCTCCTCGGCATGCACCTCGGCATCCTTGACCATGCGGTCGATCTCGTCGTCGCTCAGGCCAGAACCTGCCTTGATCTCGATCTTCTGTTCCTTGCCGGTCGCCTTGTCGGTGGCGCCGACGTGCATGATGCCATTGGCGTCGATGTCGAAGGTCACTTCGATTTGGGGCATGCCGCGCGGCGCCGCGGAAATACCCGCAAGGTCGAACCGCGCCAGCGACTTGTTGGCCGAGGCCATTTCGCGCTCACCCTGCAGCACGTGCACCGTGACCGCCGTCTGGTTGTCCTCGGCCGTCGAGAAGATCTGCGACGCCTTGGTCGGAATCGTGGTGTTCTTCTCGATCAGCTTCGTCATGACGCCGCCCAGCGTCTCGATGCCCAGCGAGAGGGGCGTCACGTCGAGCAGCAGGACATCTTTGACGTCGCCGGCCAGCACCCCGCCCTGGATCGCCGCGCCCACGGCCACGGCCTCGTCCGGGTTTACGTCCTTGCGCGGCTCACGACCGAAGAAACCGGCCACGGCCTCCTGCACCTTGGGCATGCGGGTCTGGCCGCCGACCAGGATCACTTCCTGGACATCGCCGATCTTGAGGCCGGCATCATCCAGCGCGATCCGGCACGGGCCGATGGTTCGCGTTACCAGGTCGTCGACCAGCGACTCCAGCTTGGCCCGCGTCAGCTTGATGTTCAGATGCTTGGGCCCGCTGGCATCGGCCGTGATGTACGGCAGGTTGACCTCGGTCTGCTGGCCGCTGGAAAGCTCGATCTTGGCGCGTTCGGCAGCCTCTTTAAGGCGCTGTAACGCCAGCGGATCGTTGCGCAGGTCGAAGCCCTGCTCCTTCTTGAACACTTCGACCAGGTAATCGATGACCCGCTTGTCGAAGTCCTCGCCACCCAGGAAGGTGTCGCCGTTGGTGGCCAGCACTTCGAACTGGTGCTCGCCGTCGACTTCCGCGATTTCGATGATCGAAATGTCGAACGTGCCGCCGCCCAGATCGTAGACCGCGATCTTGCGATCACCGTGCTTCTTGTCCATGCCGTAGGCCAGCGCGGCCGCGGTCGGCTCGTTGATGATGCGCTTGACCGTCAGGCCTGCGATCTTGCCGGCGTCCTTGGTGGCCTGCCGCTGAGAGTCGTTGAAATACGCCGGAACCGTGATGACGGCCTCGGTAACTTCCTCGCCCAGATAGTCCTCGGCGGTCTTCTTCATCTTCATCAGCACCCGCGCGGACACCTCCGGTGGCGCCATCTTCTTGCCGCCGCCCACTACCCAGGCGTCGCCATTGTTGGCTTCGACAATCTTGTACGGCACCAGGTCCCGATCCTTCTGAACCACGTCCTCGCTGTACTTGCGGCCGATCAGGCGCTTCACCGCGTACAGCGTGTTGGCGGGGTTGGTGACCGCCTGGCGCTTGGCGGGCTGTCCCACCAGGATTTCGTCATCCTTGGTGAAGGCGACAATCGACGGCGTGGTCCGGTCCCCTTCGGCGTTTTCGATGACCTTGGGCGTGCCACCTTCCATCACTGCGACGCAGGAGTTGGTGGTGCCGAGGTCGATACCTATGATTTTGCCCATGTGCGATTACTCCAAAAATGATACCCGATAATTCGATGTCCAAAAGATGGGGTTGAACAACCTTTTTTCAATGCGTGGCCGGGGCCACTGAACGAAGCCGGATCACGGTTTGCGCGACACCACTACCATGGCGGGCCGGATCAGCCGGTCGTGCAGCCGGTAACCCTTTTGCAGCACTTCCATGACCGTGTTTTCATCCAGCT
Source organism: Lysobacterales bacterium (assembly GCA_026193295.1). Classification (GTDB taxonomy): domain Bacteria; phylum Pseudomonadota; class Gammaproteobacteria; order Xanthomonadales; family SZUA-36; genus CALKKN01. The sequence goes on along the minus strand of JAPHSB010000414.1, from coordinate 15,580 downwards.
CTTCCGACGGCATGACCGTCATCGCCTCGTGCCACTCCGGGTCGAATGGCTGCCCCGCCGGATCGATCACCTCGAGATCGTGATCCTGCAGGACCTTGGCCAGCATCTTCAGCGTCAACTCCTGGCCTTCCCGCATCAATTCGACGGTGGCTGATCCATTCGCAAGCTCGAGCCCGCGCTCCATGCTGTCGCACACCTGCAGCAGGTCTTTCATGATCCGTTCCAGCGCGAACTTGCGCGATTTCTCGGCATCACGCGCCAGTCGCTTGCGCAGATTATCCATCTCCGCCTGCATGCGCAGCATCGCGTCCCGGTGCCTGGCCAAGTCTTCCTCGGCCTTCGCCAGCGCTTCGTCCGGGGTGGCGTCGTCGCCAACCGCTGCCCCCGAGGGGTCGACCGGTTGGTCCGGCGAGCCGGCAGCCCCCTGCAGTTCGACTTCCACCGGCTCTTCGAATGGGTTGGCCTTGTTTCCTTGCATCACGTTTTCGGTCTCCTGTCGGCTGCGCGCAAACTGCCCGGCCGTTAAATATCCTGTTGCATTCCCCAGCCAATATGGGGTTAGGGCAGGCGCATTCAAGCGGATTTCCTGCACTGGGCGGATTGCCGGGAACGGCGTCGCATGCTAGCTTGAAGGCCGACCCAGCCAGGCTCCGCAGATGCTCCGTTTCCTGCAAATCCGCGACTATGCCATCGTCGACTCCCTGGACCTGGAGGTGAGCGGCGGATTCACCTGTATCACCGGGGAGACCGGGGCGGGCAAGTCCATCCTGGTCGGCGCCCTCGGCTTGCTGTGCGGTGAACGGGCGGACACCAGCGCCATCCGCGGCAATGCGGACAAGGCGGAGCTCAGTGCCGAATTCTTGCTGGCCCCCGGCGACCCGGCCCTGGAGTGGCTTGGTAGCGCGGAACTCGACGATGGCCAGTCTTGCCTGCTGCGTCGCATGATCGCCGCGAATGGCCGCTCCCGGGCATGGATCAACGGCACCGTCGTCACGCTGCAGCAGCTTTCCGAACTCGGCGATTTGCTGGTCGAGATCCATGGACAGAATGAGCACATACGGTTGATCCGCAGTGACGAGCAGTTCCGGCTGCTCGACGGTGGCGGCAGCCACGACCGGGAACTGCGGGAAATGCAGGAGTGCTTCCGGACCTGGCAGTCGCTCGACGCCGAGCGACGTTCGCTGCTTGACGAAAAACCGCTCGACGCGGGCGACCGCGATCTGCTGCAGTACCAGCTGCAGGAACTGGAAGACGACATGTTGCCACCAGGCGAATTTGCCGAGTTGGAGGCAGAGCACCGGATACTCGCCCGCGGCAGCGACATCGTCGAGGCGCTTGAATCGGCGGCGCAGACCCTGGATGCGGACCCGTCCGGCGCCAGCCGAGCGCTGCACCACGCCGCGGACCGGCTGGACCGTCATGCCGCTCTGGATCGCGACATCGCCGCGGCCGCGGCATTATTGCGCGAAGCCGTGATCAACTGTGACGAAGCACTCAACAGCATCCAGGCGGCCCTGTCGCGCCTCGACCTGAGCCCCGAACGGATGAATCGGCTCGAACGCCAATTGGGCGTTCAGCACGACCTGGCGCGCAAGCACCGGGTCGAACCCGAGATGTTGCCGGAAGTCCTCGAGCAGCTGCGGTCACGCCTCGAACGGGCCGGCTCACTGGAGCAGCGGCTGCAGGAGATCGATCGCGAGCTTGCCGCCGCCCTGCAGGTCTACCGGGAAGCGGCGAAAGCAGTGCACAGCCAGCGTGCTTCGCGCGCGACCGAACTGGCCGGGAGCGTGACGGACCTGATGCAGGAACTGGGGATGGCCGGGGGCCGCTTCGAATTCGATGTTCAACACGACACCGGGCAAGACCCTTCCCTGCGCGGCAGCGACCGGCTGGAATTGCGGGTCAGCGCCAATCCGGGCATCGCGCCGGGACCGCTGCGCAAGGTCGCCTCCGGGGGTGAATTGTCGCGCATCAGCCTGGCCATAAAGGTAGCGTCCCGCTTGGGCTCCGGCGCAGTGACCCAGGTATTCGACGAAGTGGACGCCGGCATCGGCGGGGATACGGCCAATGCCGTCGGCGCCCTGCTGCGCAGCCTGGCGGCGGGCGGCCAGGCCCTGTGCGTGACGCATCTGGCACAGGTCGCCGTGTTCGCGGACCAGCAGATTCAGGTACTCAAAACGACGGACCAGCAGGAGACGCGGGTCCGCACAAGCGTGCTTCGGGAAGCGGATCGGATCGATGAGATCGCACGCATGCTGGGTGGACGGCTATCGGCGCAGAGCCGGGCGCATGCCTCTGAATTGTTGGCAACGGCCGCCACCCAACACTGAAGAACCGCAGGTGTATGGCCTGCCTAGGATTTGCGTCGCGGCCTTACGTAAATGACCAGGCTATGGTCCTCGATGTCGTAACCGTGGGCGTCGGCAATTTTCCGCTGGGCCGCTTCGATCTCCTCGCTGACGAACTCGATGACCTTGCCCGTTTCGACGCAGACCATGTGGTCGTGGTGTTCCCCCGAATCGAGTTCATAGTAGGCCTGGCCGCTTTCGAAGTTGTGTTTGACCACCAGGCCGGCGCTTTCGAACTGGTTCAGAACGCGGTAGACAGTGGCCAATCCGATTTCTTCACCGGCTTCGACCAGGCGTCGGTAAATATCGTCGGCCGTCAGGTGCTTGCTGCGCTGGCTTTCCAGGATCTCCAGGATGCGCTTGCGCGGATGTGTGACCTTGAGGCCGGCATTTTTCAGATGTCTCGGTTCCACTGCCTTTCACCGCCTGTTCATGTAAAGCGAAGCGTACTTAAATCCGGGTTGGCACTTACTTGCCGAGCGGGCTTTATTGTATCATTCACGCTTTCCGCACCACGCGCAAATTCCGGATCCCCGTCACGATGATCATCCGTTTGATTCTATGCTCCTCCCTGGTCCTGTTCGCGGGCACGGGCTGTAATTTGATCTACAAGCAGAACATTCAACAGGGCAACGCACTGGAACAGGAAGAGCTGGATGAACTGTACATCGGCATGAACCAGCGCCAGGTCCTGTTCGTGCTCGGCACGCCATCGATCAAGGATCCGTTTCAACCCGACCGTTGGGACTATGTGCAGACATTCAGCCGGCGTGGCAGCGATATGGTGCAGCGAACGGTCACCCTGCGCTTCGAGGACGGTCTGCTCAGCGAAATCGTGGGCCAGAGCGATCCCTTTGCGGCATCGGCGTCCCAGTCCAGCAGCTCGCCCGCGGCCTCTTCCGGCGCCGTCGCGTCTTTCGTCAAGAAACCTGACGCCAGCCCGCAGGATGCATCGCTGGAATCGGCGGAAGACGAAGTGTTGGGCAAAAAGACCGATCCGGACATCGACACCGTGCCCGACCGCAGCTCAAAAGACCGCGACGTGCTCGATCAGACGCCAAAAGACGGGCCGCTTGGACCCGATATCGACGGGTAGCCGGGGTCGATTCTTCGCCCGGTTTCGCCGAAAACCCCTCCGGTTCATCGCCTTCGCGGAACGTTCGCCCGTGCCCGGCGCGCCTCCTTGGGGTCCGCAATCAGAGGCCGGTAGATTTCAACCCGGTCGCCATCCAGCAGGGTCTGGTCCAGCGCCACCTTGCGGCTGAAGATCCCCACGTTGTCCCGATCCACTTGCATGTCGGGAAAGCGTTCCCGAATGCCGGATAGTTCGATCGCCTGCTCCACCGTGCACCCCACCGGGACTTCAATGGGCACGATCAGCTGACGCTTGGGCGTTGCGTATGCCACCTCCACCGACACGGTGGCGGTATCGGGGTCAGGGGCCATAAACCGCATCCGCCCGTTGGCTGAACTCACTGACCAGTCGGTCTGCGATGTGGGTGAAGCCGCGCCGGAACGCGGAGGACAGGACCTTGCTGGAGAAGTCGAAGCTCAACACCAGGGTTACCTTGCTGCCCTCGCTGCCGAGGGGCTCGAACAGCCACTCCCCGGTCAGGTGACGGAATGGCCCGTCAACCAGCGACAGCGTGAGTCGCTCACCCGGTACGAAGCGATTGTGCGTGGTGAAAGACTGGGTCACGCCGCTCACTTTCACCACCAGAGTGGCCACCTGGTGCTCGGCAGTCTGTTCATGCACTTGCGAACTCGCGCACCAGCCCAGGAACTCCGGGTATGCCGGCACGTCCTGCACCAGCCGGAACATGTCCATGGCCGGGTGCAAAACGAGTGCGGATCTCCTGATTTCCATGCGTTCGGTTAACTTCAGTGCGGGCGCCGGGCGCCGCAAGCATAGCATGAGCGCCGACGGACCACGTAGAATAGCGGACTGGGCGGCATGACCGCATTCCGCCGACACTGAAATCCGATGACCCATCAGCAGACATCAGGCAAAAAGACCATCGCCGTCAACAAGCGGGCACGCTTCGAATACCACATCGAGGACCGCCTGGAGGCGGGCTTGGCGCTCGAAGGCTGGGAGGTCAAAGCCCTGCGCGAGGGCCGCGTGCAGTTCGCTGACAGCTATGTGCTATTGAAGGAGGGCGAGGCGTTTCTGTTCGGCTGCCAGATCAATCCGTTGCCGACCGCATCGACCCACTTCAAGCCCGACCCCACACGGACCCGCAAGTTGTTGCTCCACCGCAAGGAAATCGACCGACTGGTGGGGGCAGTGGATCGCCAGGGCTACACCGTCATCCCTACGGCCATGTACTGGTCGCGCGGCAAGGCCAAGGTGGAAATTGGCCTGGCCAAGGGCAAGCGCCAGCACGACAAGCGCAAGACCGAGAAAGACCGCGACTGGGAGCGTCAGAAGAAGCGCATCATGAAGCGGGGTTAGCCGGGAAGTGTCCGAAGCGCTGATTTACCTCGATCCTGAAAGCCGGCTCAGCCTGCAGCATCAAATTCGGCAGAAACTGGTCGAGGGCATCATGGCCGGGACCTTCCCCGCCGGCTCTCGGCTGCCCGCTTCCCGCAAGCTGGCCGAGCAGCTCGGCGTGGCGCGCAATACCGTCGTGCTGGCCTATGAACAACTGATCGACGAGGGGTTGCTGGAAAGCCGGGAACGCAGCGGGATTTATGTCAGCTCCGGCGTTTTCGAAGGCCGTATCGGCTTCCACGGCCCGTCCGCCGCGCAGGCGGAACTCGACACCAGGTGGAAGGAACGCATCCGCACCGAGGCCGGCAAGCGCCCGCGCTTCCAGTTCCCCGATGACTGGCAGCGACACCCCTACCCCTTCATCGACGGCCATTTCGATACTTCGCTCTATCCGACGGCGCAGTGGCGCGAAGCGAGCCGCATGGCGTTGGGTGCGCGGATCGTCAACGAGGGGACGCTCACCGAGGGCGACGCGGACGACCCCGAGCTGATCGAACAAATCCGCACCAAGATGCTGCCGCGTCGGGGCATCCACGCGCGAGCCGACGAAATTCTGATCACGGTGGGTGCGCAGAACGCCCTCTACCTGTTGACCCAACTGCTGGTCGCCAAGGACCTCGCCGTGGTCATGGAAGAGCCGGGCAACCCGAAGATGCGGCAGTTGCTGGCGCTTCGGCAGGCACAGGTCATCGCGCAACCGGTAGACGAAAACGGCATGGTGATCAGCAGCCGTATCGACCGGGCGCAGGTTGTCTACGTGACGCCGAGCCACCAGGTTCCCACGGCAGTCACCATGGCGACCCAGCGCCGGCACGCCCTGCTGAATAAAGCGCACCAACTCGATCAACTGGTCATCGAGGACGATTTCGAACACGAAAGCAACTTCCTCGGCCAGCCCCACCCGGCATTACGCAGCATGGACAGCGACAACCGGGTGATTTACGTTTCGGCGCTGCCGAAGGTACTGGCGCCCGGTCTGCGTATCGGCTTCATCGTCGCTGCGCCGGAGTTGATTCGCGAAGCACGGCAGCTGCGGCAAATGGTCATCGGCAGGCCGTCGCTGCTGAACCAGCGGACGGCGGCGCTGTTCCTGTCGCTGGGGCATTACGACGCATTCATGTCGAAGCTGCACCAGGAGACCAGTCGCCGCTGGCTGGCTCTGCGCGATGCCCTCAATCACTACCGCCCCCACTTCGTGACCGTGCCCAACCAGGGCGGGTCCGTGTTCTGGGTGTTGTGCCCGGAAAACATCGCGGTGGAAACCCTGGCGCGGGAAGCGGCGCGGCGCGGCATTCTGATTGAGCCGGACACGCACTACTACGCGGTCCCGAGCGCTTCCCGCAACTGCTTCCGCATGGGCGTGACCAGCATCCCGGCGGAGCGCATTCGCGAAGGCGTGAAGCAGCTGCGGGAACTGATGTGGGAGCTTGCCAGTGGCGAGTCGGAGTTGCTGGATGAAAGCGATTCCTCGCTGCTGCGCGCCGCGGACCTCGCACGCGTGATGCCCGGTTCGAACTGGATCTACCAGACGGTGTATGGCGACCCGGCCACCTTCGAACTCGGCGCCGACGGCAGCATGCGGGGCCGCGCCGGACACGCCAACGAGGACTGCGACGAGGGGCGCTGGTGGATCGAGGGAAATACTTGGTGCCGGCAGTGGAAGCATTGGGCCTACGGTGAAGAAGGCCGCTTCTTCATCACCCTGCAGGGCCAGCAGCTGAAGATCTACAACACCGACGGCCGCCTGGTCGATTCCGCGATCATTCACCCGCAGTGTGACTGAGCGGGCTGACCGTACTCCCTCCGTTGGTACCATCGACGCCGCTGAACTGGTCCTATGTGCGCCGGCCCGGCGCGCGTTAACCTCCAAAACAAGGAGCGCCCTGCCGCCCGCTGCGGCGCGACCGGAGGAAACAATGGCCTACCTGTCCATGGCTGCCCTGCAGCTGGAACTCGGGATCGAGGACAACCTGTCGTTGATCGAGCACGAAATCGACCTGGTGAAAAAGCGCTTTCCCTGGGTCCAGTTGGTCGTGCTGCCCGAGCTATGCACGTTCGGACCCAGCACTGACCTGGCGGTCAGCCTGCCGGGCGAAGTGGAAAACTGCTTTCGCGAAGCGGCGTTGAAGAATGCGATCTGGCTCATTCCGGGCAGCATCTTCGAACGCCGGGGCCAGGAAGTCTTCAACACGGCCCCGGTGATCAACCCGCAAGGCCAGGTCGTCGCCCGCTACCGTAAGCAGTATCCGTTCCTGCCCTATGAAAAAGGTGTTTCCGCGGGGGATCAGTTCGTGGTGTTCGACATCCCGGGAGCCGGACGCATCGGGCTGATCATCTGCTACGACATGTGGTTCCCGGAAACCGTGCGTACACTGGCCTGGATGGGTGCCGAAGCCATCATCTGCCCGAGCCTGACCAACACGATCGACCGCGAGGTCGAACTGGCGATTGCGCGCAGCAACGCGGCCACCAACCAGGTCTACTTCCTGAATCTGAACTCGGCCGGCCGCCTGGCCGTGGGCCAAACCATTTTTGTCGGGCCGGATGGACAGATCATTCACCAGGCGGGCAGCGGCCGTGAAATCATCACGGTGGAGATGGACTTCGAGCACGTGCGCCGCGTGCGGGAACGGGGCCTGCACGGGCTCTGCCAAACGCTTAAGAGCTTCCGTGACCATCGTGTCGAGTTTCCACCGTACCGGCAAGCCCAGGCGGACCCCGGTGCGTTCGGCGAACTGGGTGTTCTCGCCGTACCCCGACGCGAGCCGCTGACGGGGCCTGTCGCTGAACTGAAAGTCGCCGAGTAACCGGCTCCGAAGGGCAATGAGCGGACCGGAGTGCCTTACGAAGTCAAAACCAGGATTACGCGATCGGTGGGGATCGATCCGTAAATGCACAGTAAAAAGACAACGAGGAGTACAGCAATGCATCCAATGAGTCTTACCAGGAGAAACACCTTATCCACTGCAATCACTGCCGCATTGCTTGCCGCGGGCCCAATGCCCCTGCTGGCACAGGAGCAAACCGGCGAGGCTGCAGAAGCGTCAGCCATGGAGGAGGTCATCGTTACCGCGACTCGGCGCGAATCCACGGTTGCGGAAATCCCTTACAACATCTCCGCGGTCAGTGGCGACTTCATCGACAGCGGCAAGATCCTGTCGACCGGCGAACTGCTAAGGGGCGTACCCGGGGCCAACATGATCGATTTCGGAGCCAGGAACTCCGGCAACGTGAATGCCATCCGCATTCGGGGCCTGGCCATCGACAGCAGCATCAACATGGATGTCGCATTGTCGGCGGTTCCGCCCGTATCCACCTATATCAATGACACGCCGGTTTACGCCAACCTCGTATTGAAGGACATCGAACGAGTCGAGGTTCTGCGCGGTCCCCAGGGAACGTTGTATGGATCAGGCTCGCTTGGCGGCACCGTTCGTTATATCACGCGGCGCCCGGTCCTTGGGTCCTTTGAAGGCCGCGCCGAGGGCTCCTTCAGCCAAACCAGTGGTTCCAGTGGAAACAACTGGGATGCTGACGTGGTGTTGAACATCCCGCTGGTTGAAACCGTCGCGGCGCGACTGGTTGCCGGAAGAGTCGACTACGCCGGTATTTTCGACCTTCCGAATGCCTATGTGCTCGACGGGCAGGGCTTCCCCGTGGCGCCCAACGGCATCCTCGACGACGCCACCGTGTACGAGCGGATCGAAGACGTGGATACCGTGGAAATCGATTACCTGCGCGCATCGTTGCTGTGGCAGCCGAATGAAAAATTTGACGCCCTGCTGAGCTGGGCGAAACAGAAAGACGAGGTCGGCGGACGCATGATGCCGACGATGGGCTCTGACGGCTGGGGCGATCCCTACGGCCGTTACGAAACCGGCTCCGTCCAGCGCGAACCCTCGTCGCGAAAGATCGAAATGATGTCGCTGGAAATGAGCTACGACTTCGGCTTCGCGACACTGACCAGCAGCACCTCGGGTTACGAACACACTGGCGACAGCATCAGCGAAAACACCGGATTTTCAGCGCAGCAGGGCTGGCTGAACTTCTACTACTACAATTATCCCCGCCCGATGCATTCCGCAGAACGCAGCTACTCTGATGAAGCCTTCATCCAGGAATTGCGCCTCGTTTCCAATACCGAAGGCTCGTTCGACTGGATCGCCGGGCTTTTCTATCGCGACCAGGACCTGCGCTCCTCCCAGGTCAACTACCTGCGCAATTTCTATAATTGGGCCTGGACCGCCTGGGATTGCTGCGTGTTGGGTGACGACGATTTCCGTTACGACCGGCAGGAAAATTTCGAGGACAAGGCAGTTTTCGGTGAGCTCACCTGGAATGTCACCGACCGTTTCCGTGTCACCGGCGGCTTCCGCTATTTCGACCTCGACTACAGCAACGACACGTTCATGGGCGTCGGGCTGTACGAGTCTTTTCACATCGACGACCAGGTTCGACTGGACGGCAGCGACTCGGACACGCTGTTCAAGTTCAACGCCGCATTTGACATGAACGAGAACACCTTGCTTTACGGCACGATATCCGAAGGCTTCCGCCGGGGCGGCACCAACGCCGTGCCGCTCTCGGGAACCTTCGCAGAGAGCCCTGCCTGGCTGCGTTACGGGCCGGACAGCACCACCAACTACGAAATCGGTATCAAGGGCGACTGGAACGGAAGCTTCTACAACGTCTCGCTGTTCTATGTCGACTGGAAGGATATCCAGCTCAACACCGCCACCACCAACTGGGCGTTCTATGCTGCCCAGAACGGCAGCGGCGCGACCACCAAGGGCGTGGAGGCGGAGTACAACGTAGCCTTCGGAGAGGGTTGGTTGCTGAACCTGGGTTACGCCTATACGGATGGGGAACTGGACAGTGACATGTGGTCGGCCGACAACGTGTACGTCGTCGCGCCGGGAGGCAGCCGCCTGCCGGGCCTGGCGGAGCACACGGCCAACGTATCGCTGCAGTATGCCTTCGATCTCAGCGACAACATCGAGTGGGTCAACCGCATCGGCGGTTATTACCAGTCGGAGACCAAGAACCACATCAACGACGACAGCTATTTCTTTGGCAGGACGATGGGTTCGTTCAGCATCTGGGACTTCAACAGCAATGTCGTCATGGGTAACTGGACGCTGGGCTTGTTCGTCAAGAACCTGTTCAACGAAGAAGGTGTGGTCGGAATTTTCACCGAGGAATACATGGGAACATCGCCTGAGCAGAAGTACTATGGCAATGGCGGCAAGAGCATTATCGCCAGGCCTCGTACAGTGGGCTTGGCCGTGACCTGGGATTTCTGAGGGACTTGACCGAAACGACTCTGGACCTGCCTCGGCGACTTCTCAAGCAGGGAAACGTCGCCGGGGCCATAGAGGCCCTGGAACGAATAGAAGCCGCGGCCCGCGATGATCACCTGATGCTGCAGCAGGTGGCGGGTCTCTACCTGCACTGCGGCCAACACGAACGGGCTGGCCGCTGCTACGCGCGGTCCGCCGAGCTGCAGCCGTCCAACCCCGATTACGTCTACAACCTCGCCACGTCGAAGACCGCCTTCGGTGACCTGGATGAGGCGGAACGGCTGTTCACGCGGGCCATTCAGCTCAATCCGCAAGACGCAGGGGCATGGCTGAACCGGTCGATCCTGCGCCGGCAGACTGCTGAAAGCAACCACGTCGAGCAACTCGAGGCCATGCGGGTTCAGTTGGCGGCAGACGATCCCGGCAGAATCCAGGTCTGCTTCGCCCTGGCCAAGGAACTGGAGGACCTGCGCCGCTTCGACGAAGCGTTCGCGCATCTGCAGGAAGGCGCCCACCGGCGCCGCTTGAGCATGCAATACGACATTGCAGAAGACGAGTCCGCCATGGCCGCCATTGCCCGCGTTTTCGATCGCGACATGCTGGCCCGTCCTGCCGCCGGATTCGATTCAGCCCGGCCCATTTTCATTCTCGGCCTGCCGAGGAGCGGAACGACGCTGGTCGATCGCATCATAAGCTCCCACAGCCAGGTCGAAAGCCAGGGCGAGCATACTTCTCTGGCCCTGGCTGTCATGAATCTGGCCACGCAGGCCGAAGACCGGGCCACTCCGGCCGCGGGAGGCAAAGCGGCCTTGATTGAAAGTTCAGCCCGCATCGACTTTGCCGCACTGGGCAGGCGTTATTGCGAAGCCATCGAGGGCTTTGGCAACTCAGCTCCTCGCCTCGTGGACAAGACCCCCCAGAATTTCCTCTACCTCGGCTTGATCCACCTGGCGCTGCCCAACGCCCGCATCATCCACATGCGGCGCAACCCCATGGACAGCTGTTACGCGATCTACAAGACGCTGTTTCGCGCGGGCTATCCATTCTCCTACAGCCTGCAGGAGGTGGGTCGCTATTTCATCGCGTATCACCGGTTGATGGAACACTGGCGACGCACCATCCCGCAATCCTTCCTCGACGTCGATTATGAGCGGGTTATCGCCGACCCCGAGTCCGAAACCAGGAGGCTGCTCGATTACCTGGAGCTCGACTGGGAGGACAGCTGCCTGGAGTTTCATAGGCACTCCGGCCCGGCCGCCACGGCCAGCGCTGCCCAGGTGCGGCAGCCCATCTACAGCAGCTCGGTCGGGTTGTGGCGCCGCTATGAACGACAGCTGTCGCCATTAGCCGCGAAACTGAGGGAGCAAGGTATCGATGTCGACCGCTATTGACCCGGTTGCCAGGTGGGCGGTGGCGGCCATCCTTTTGTGCGGGCTCGCGGGCGCGATCCGTGCCGAACCCCTCGCAAGCCAGGCGCAGGGCCAGCGCGCGCTGCTGAGCGCCGATTTCCTGTTGGGTGACGATGAGTTGCCATCCCCTGTGGATACCGCTGCCTACACGCCGCTGAATGAAGCTCCGGCGATCCATCGCTTCGAAGGCCGGCTCGAATTGTTGGCTGGTCCCGGCGCAGGTCGTACCCGCGGCCTGGTGGACCGGTTCGGTTACCTGGAAGACCCTGCCCTGGAACTCGCCAGCCTGCCGGGCTTCAGCTTCGATTTCGTTCAGTCCGGCGACGCCCTGGTACCCGTAAAGCGCGGGCCGCAGCGCAGCGCTCACCCCCACTGGGAATTCATCCTGGAGCCCGGGCGGGTGTGGAACGAAGCAGGCGACGGGGGCTGGTCGCGCGTGTCCCTGCCATTCGCCCTGCAGGAACGCAACGCCAATTGCACGCATAACGGATTGTTGAGTTTCCTGTTCCAATCCGACGGTCGAGTCTCCCGCGTCGTTTACCAGGTCGCCAGTGAAACCTGCCAGTACCTGCAGGCCGATCTGTGGGGGATTCTGGACGCGGTATACCGGCCCGGCAGGATCGCGAGGGCCGAGTCCATTGTCGCGAGTTTTCGGCAGGAGATAGCGGCTCGCATGCCCGTCAAACCTTTGTCTGAACTCGCCAGGTCATATGCAGGAGTGCAGGCGCGGGACTTCGACTGGTTTCCGCCTGATGAGGTGAGCGCGGTCGGTTTCGCCATTGATGGCATCCATTATCGTGGCGGCTGCGGCACCCGTTATGGGGATTATCCCTTTTGCGAAGTGCTCGACCTGCCCTCCTATTCCCTGGCCAAATCCATCTTTGCCGGCACTGCCTACATGGTGCTGAAACAGGAAAATCCGGATGCGGGCGAACTGAAAGTAACCGATTTCGTACCCGAATGCCGGAACGGGGATCGCTGGAATGCAGTGACGCTGGCAAACCTCGTTGACATGGGCACGGGCAATTACGAAAGCCTGGAGCATGACGTGGATGAATATGCCTCCTACGAGACTCCATTCATGGCCGGGGACACACACCTGGCCAAGATCAGCGCGGCGTGCACCCTATTTCCGCGCAAGGCCGCACCGGGTACCACGTTCGCCTATCACACTTCCGACACCTATATAGCCGGCACGCTGATGAACGCCTGGCTGAGGCAGCAACCGCGCAGTGTTTCGCGCGACATTCATGCGGACGTGTTGGTGGCGAAGGTCTTCGATCCGCTGCGACTGAGCCCGGTCGTGCGTACCACCAAGCGCACGTACGACAGCGTGGCGCAGCCGTTCGCTGGTTATGGCCTGACCTTGCAGACGGATGACATTGTGCGGCTGGGGCTGTTCCTTGCGCGAGGCGATGGCGCCATCGGCGGCCGACAGGTTTTGCACCGCAGAGAGCTGTCCGCCGCCCTGCAACGGGATTCTGCGGACCCCGGCCTGGTCGCGGGTGATGCAACGCTGCGTTATAACAACGGCTTCTGGGCTTACCTCACCGACCTTGGCGGGGCATGCGAGGAAGCCGTGTGGATTCCGTTCATGTCCGGTTACGGCGGCATCTCGGTCGCGTTGATGCCGAATCAATCGGTATTCTATGTGTTCAGCGACCACGGCCGCTTCGAGTGGCTCAAGGCGGCCATGGCAAGCAACCGCATCCGTCCAATTGCAAGCTGTTAAAATGAATATATTCAATAGTATACCAAAAGTATCTCCAAACAGCATGATGGCCCGGCTGTTCCTGGCCTTCCTCTCGACGGCCGGTCTCTTTTACGTGAACATACTGCCCGCGCTGGTGGACGGCCTGATCACCGCCCTCGGCTTCAGCAACCAACAGGCCGGGTCGGTCGCCTCCGCAAATCTCTACGGCGCCGCCCTGGGTGCGTTGTCGATCGTTTTCCTGATCAGGAAACTGGATTGGCGGCTGACGGCATTGATCCTGCTCGGGGGTCTCCTTGCCATCGACACGGCATCCATGTTCGTAACGCAGGCAAACACCATGATTGGCCTCCGGTTCGCCGACGGTTGCATCGGCGGCATGCTGGTGGGCACCGGGTTCTCGGTCATAGCCCGCACCGAGGGCCCGGACCGGACGTTCGGGGTCCTTCTGTTTGTCCAGTTCGGACTGGGCGGACTGGGCGTGATGATGCTGCCCGGACTGGTGGACCAGTTCGGAACCCGGGCCCTGTTCCTGGCGCTGATCGCCTTCAGCACGGTGACATTGCTGATGTTGCCTTTCCTTCCCGACTACAAGGTGGACGCAGCCGAGGCGGCGGCCCGCAAAGCGCTGCATGGCAAGATCAAAATCGTGCCATTGGTATTTACGCTGGTGGCAATATTCCTGTTCCAGGCATCGAACAATGCCCTGTACGCCTACATCATCGGCCTGGGCGAGTATTTCGGCCAGCAAGGCGCGATGATCACCACGACCCTGGGAGTGGCTGCCTGGTTGGGGCTGATCGGAGCAGGCCTGGTGGTGGTGATATCCGACCGTTTCGGCTACCTGAAAACGCTGGTGGTTGGCTTGCTCATCACCATACTCGGCACCTGGGCCTTCCTGCAGAGCGACGTCGGCTGGATCTGGATTGGCGCCAACTGCCTGATCGGAATCACCTGGGCCTACACCATTGCCTACCTGCTTGGCCTGGTCTCCCGCTTCGATACCGCAGGGCAAATGGCCGCCATGGGTGGTTTCGCCTCCAAGATGGGCCTGGCCTCCGGGCCGGCCATCGCCGCCATGATCATTGGCGAGTCCAATTACGTATTGATCACCTGGGCCGCGGTGGCAGGCCTGGTGACCTGTTTGCTGGTCGTTCTCTATCCCGCCCGCCTGCAGGACCGGCTTCGCTCCTGAACCAGCCCTGACGCCAATCAAGGCAGTTTGCGCGTATCGGCGCTAAACTGCAGGCTGCATTCGAGGCAGTACGGATGAACCAAGCCCAGCAAAAAGCAATCCGCGTCGGCCTGGCGGACAAGAACCCGCTGATCCAGGCGGCGCTCAAGCAACTGTTGTCGGAAGACAGACGGTTCGAGCTGCTGCACGTGGCGTCCGATTGCGCTTCTTTCCTCGAAAACATCGCTCGGCAGCCGGTTGACGTCGGGGTGATCGGCTGGATATTCGGGCCCTGTGACGGCCGCTACATACTGGACCACCTGTCCGACGAGAAGCAAGCTCCCCGTGTCGTCGTCTACACAGGCGACGAGAACCAGACCGTACCGACACTGGTCATGGCGCATGGCGGCGCCGCGTTCGTCTCGAAGAGCGAACAGCCCGCCGTCCTGCTGGACACGATCGCGGCTGTTGCCACCGGCCGGATGGTTTTCCCTTACATTGACGTGCGAACCCTGTACGACAACCCGCTGACCACACTGACACGGCGCGAACTCGAGGTGCTTTCCGACCTGGCTTCCGGGCGCACCAACAAACAGATCGCCCGGGACCTGGGTGTTTCGCTCAACACGGTCAAGTTCCACGTGCGTAATCTGTTCCAGAAACTGGGTGTCAACAGCCGCGGCCAGGCCATTTCGATGTACCTGCGTTCCTGAGCTCGACGCTGGGGTGGTTTTTTTACCACCCCAATGACCCTGTTTCCCCCTCCCGATGGATGTTCCTGCCACCCGCCTGGCTCTCTAGACTGAAGTTCAGGCCCGCTGAATGAGGCTGTAATCGCAGCCTTTCCGCAGGTCTCCTTAACCGGAGGAGACAGACCATGACCGAGCACCAGACCCTGGGACAGCATCTCGCGGAATGGCGTGGGCAAGACGCACTCCGCGGGGCCGTTGCGGAAACAGTGGAAAGGATAGCGGACGCCTGCTGCGCCATTGCCGAGATTATCGCCTTGGGTCCGCTGGCCGGCAGCCTCGGCGAGAGTTGCGGGGAAAACGTGGACGGTGATATCCACGCGAAACTGGACCTGCGCGCCAACGACCTGCTGACCGAAGAGCTGAAGGCTGCGCCGGTTGCCTGCGTTGCATCG
>JAPHSB010000397.1 GCA_026193295.1 Lysobacterales bacterium | reverse complement strand
GCCGCGCCCTGGACATCAATACCTGGCACACGGCCGCCTGGGTTGGCATGGGCCACCTGCTCAAAACCCTGGGCCAACAGGAGGAAGGCGTTGCCGCCTACCGCAAGGCCATCGAGCAGCGGCCCAATTTCGGTGAGGTGTACTGGAGCCTGGCCAACCTCAAGACGTTCCGCTTCACGCCGGAGGAAGTCGCGGACATGGAGCGCCGCCTCGAAGAGAAGGACCTGGACGAGGATGCCCGGGTGCACTTCCTGTTCACCCTGGGCAAGGCCATGGAGGACCAGAAAGAGTATGCCCGCGCTTTCGAGTACTACGCCGAGGCCTGTGTGACGCAGCGCATGCGCATCACCTACGATCCGGTCGATACCGAAGTCGTCAATGAGCGCATCCGCAGCGTATTCACCGCCACGTTCCTTGCCGAGCATGAAGGCGAGGGCTGCCCGGATCCCTCACCCATTTTCATCGTCGGCCTGCCGCGCTCCGGTTCCACGCTGATCGAGCAGATCCTGGCCAGCCACAGCCAGGTCGAAGGCACCGCGGAGCTGCCCGACGTCGGGCGCGTGATCGGCAGCCTGCCGGCCCGCTGCGAGGGTCAGAGATACCCGGAGGGCGTGCGGCTGCTGGATGCAGCGGACTGGCGTGAACTGGGCGAATTCTACCTGGAGCGAACGCAGCGCCACCGCAGTGGCTTGCCGTTTTTCACTGACAAGATGCCGAACAATTTCCCCAGCGTCGGGCTGATCCACCTGATGCTGCCCAACGCAAAGATCATTGATGCGCGCCGCCACCCGCTGGACAGCTGCTTCGGCAGTCTCAAGCAGCACTTCGCCCATGGCCAGACCTTCAGCTATGACCTGGTCGAGCTCGGCGAATACTTCCTCGAATACCGGCGCATGATGCGGCACTGGCAGGAAGTGCTGCCGGGGCGCGTGCTGGAGGTGCGTTACGAAGACATGGTGCGTGACCAGGAGGGGCAAACGCGCCGGCTGTTGGCGTATTGTGGCCTGGACTGGGAGGACCGCTGCCTGCGTTTCTACGAAACCGAGCGCGCCGTGCGCACCGCCAGTTCAGAGCAGGTGCGGCAGCCGATTTACAGCTCCTCAATCAACCACTGGCGCCACTTCCGCAAGGAACTGGCGCCGTTGATCGAGGTGCTCGGCGACGAGTTGGAAGGCTGGGACCCGTAGGACCGAATTCATTCGGGAAACAAACCCAAACAATCGCGAACGATGTTCGCTCCTACGGCATAAACCGCAGCATCTTCATAGCCTGCGCCTCATTCGGGAAACCCGCCGCGACAATCGCGAACGATGTTCGCTCTACCGGAAATACCGGCGCACGTTCACGCCGAAGGTCCGCGGCCGCGAGGTGCGATAGGCGTCGCGGCCCCAGAACAGGTCGGCGTTGGTGTCGTGGAACAACACCGGCCGTTCGTCGGTAAAATTGTCGATGTACGCGGTGAACTCCCAGTCGGCGCTGCTGAATCCGGATCGCAGATCCCACATGCTGTAA
Organism: Lysobacterales bacterium; assembly: GCA_026193295.1. Classification (GTDB taxonomy): domain Bacteria; phylum Pseudomonadota; class Gammaproteobacteria; order Xanthomonadales; family SZUA-36; genus CALKKN01. The sequence goes on along the minus strand of JAPHSB010000397.1, from coordinate 2,069 downwards.
GACGGCGCCTGCGAGCGCCCACCGTAACCCGTGCCGTCCGGATCCCCGTCAGCGTCCACCAGGCGGTTCCAGGACTCGCTCGAATAGCTGTATTGCAGGCGCAGGAAAAGATCGCCGCCGTCCATCCAGTTTACGGGCCAATGGAAATCCGTATACGCGGCGACACCAAGGTCCGGGGACAGGGCCAGCTGCGTGCCGGCAGGGATTTCCAGGACCACGTCCTCCGGCGACCGCTCGTCGAACACGGAGACGTCCTCGTCTATCTCAGACTTGAACAGATAGGTCGCGTTAACGCCCAGTGACCAGTGGTCGGTGGCCAGCCAGCTCAACTCCACGTCCATCCCGTCAATCACCGCGTCACCGACATTACCGATAACCGTCTGGTACGGCTGATCGCAACATAAGTAGCTTGGGTCGATCAACTCGAGCTGCATATCTTCCCAGAACATGTGGTAGCCAGTGACATTGACTTGCAGCTTGCCGCCCAGCCAGCGTGATTTGAGGCCCGCCTCGTAGTTGTTCACCATGTCGGGGTTGTACTGGATCGGCAGCGTCGGCTCGCCCCGCGCGCGGTTGATGCCGCCGCTGCGGAACCCTTCGGAGTACAAGGCATAGAACATCTTGTCTTCCTTGAAGAAATACTGGAAGCCGAGCTTGGGCAGCACCCCGTCGTCGCCGCCGGACTGCATTGCGACAAATTCCGGCCGGGTCGCCGGGATACTCCGGTAATAAGTGCGATCGATGGAAACATCGTACCAGCGGGCGCCGAACAGCAGCTTCCATTGATCGGTGATGTTGTAGGTCGCCTCACCAAACAGGGCGAAGTCCTCGCGTTCGCTCTGCTCACCGGAACCCCAGCGAATGTCCGTGGGTTCAAGCGGTCCATACAGCGCGTTGTAGGCGGCCCAGGATTCCGTCCGCGTGTAGTCGTCGATGTAGGTGCCGAAGTCCCAGCGTTGCTTGCCTTCCTGGTAGAACAGGCCCAATGTCCAGTCCCAGCGCGAGGTGCTGCCGCTCAGGCGGGTCTCAAAGGTCCAGCGCGTGTCGCGCTGGTCGTTGCGCCACCTGCCGGTCGGATCGCCGTCGTCGAAGTCGTAATAGGTTCCGTTGAGCTCGCAAGCGGTAGCGAAATCGTAGATGTTGTAATAGGCATAGTAGGAATTGCTGCCGCAGCTTCCACGACCGTAAAAGCCCAGCTGTGAGTGGTAGTAGGCCACGCCACTGGTGGCGTCCCACTGGTAGGCCGTGTCCCGCTCGAAGTAGGACAGCGACGACGTCAGTTGCGCAAAACCCAGATCGCCGTCCAGCGTCGCCTGGAAGTTGCTCCATGTGTCGTCCCACAGTTCCCGGTGGAACTTGATCGTCTGCAGGTCGCCGGTGGTCGGATCGAAATCGTTATTGCCGTTGATGGTCGAATCGCTGTAGTTGTAGATACCTGTCAGCGACCACTTGTCGGTCATCAGCCAGCGGGCCGAAATGCGGCCACCGGCCCAGTCGGTGCTGTTGAGGTTATCGCCAACGATGGCGGAGTTGGTCTTGCTCCCCTGGATCCGCTCACCGGTCTCCGCATCGAGGCGGCCAGGCGAGTTGCCCAGCACGTTGTCGATGTAGCCGGCATCCTTGGCGCCGAATCCGACCAGCCGGATGGCCAGCCTGTCCTTGATCAGCGGTATGTTGACCGTAGCGTCGGCATCCCAACCGTTGCCACCGCCGTCGACAGAGTGCAGGCCGCCGCCGACGTTGGCGGAAAACTGGGTCGGGTCGGGCTTGGCCACGATGTAGCGCAGCGTGCCCGACTGCGAACTGGCGCCGTACAGGGTGCCCTGCGGGCCGGCCAGGGCTTCGATGCGCTCCAGGTCGATAGGGCGGATATTCGGCGATTGCGCGCCGGTGGTGAGCGGCTGCTCGTCCAGGTAAATCGCGGCCGGAGCGTCGGCAATGTAGGGCCGCACGGAGTCGGCCAGGCCGCGGAACACGATCTTGTTGAGGCCCGCCGACGAACTGACCACGGTCATCGCGGGTACGAATTTGGCGACATCCTGCAGACCCTTGATGCCGGACCGGTCGAT